>JACQUT010000174.1 GCA_016267585.1 Cyanobacteria bacterium NC_groundwater_1444_Ag_S-0.65um_54_12 | reverse complement strand
TGCCAAAACGCATACCGCTATACTCCGTGTGATAGCCTGCCACCAGTTCCGCTTCACCTTCCGCTAAATCGAAGGGAACACGGTTGATTTCTGCAAAAGCACAAGTCAAGAAGATAAGGGCCGCGAGTGGTTGGAGCAGGATGCCCCAGGCCGGCAGCCAGCCAAATAGCAGGCTACCTTGAGCTTGTGCCATTTCGTTAGGCTGCAACGTGCCGAAGGTAATGATCGGGCCGACGATAGCCAGTGCCATCGGTATTTCGTAGCTAAGGAGCTGGGCGCTGCTCCGCAGACCGCCTAGCAAGGCGTATTTGTTTCCGGAAGACCAGCCGGCAAAGACTATGGCATAGACTGACAGTGCAGTGACGGCAAAAAACCACAATAGGCCACCTTCCAGGCGCAGGGCTGATAGGGTTATGGTAAGGTTGCCTACGGTGATATCATCTGCCAGCGGAATGATGGCGAAAGCCAGCAGCGGGATCATGACTGCCAGAAAAGGTGCCAGGCAAAAGTAAAAAACGTTGGCCTTGGCAGGTATGAGGTCTTCTTTGAAGAGCAGCTTGATCACATCACCGATGACGTGAGTCAAGCCACCGAGCCGAAAGATGCCAAAAGCCGCTGCCCGGTTCGGTCCTGGACGATCTTGAATGTAAGCTGCACCTTTGCGCTCTAGCCACACTACTAGCGGTACCATGATCAATAGTATGGCCAAAGCCAAGAGCACGCGGCCCATGACAAACAAAGCAGCGGCAAGAGTCATACGCCACCTACCTTTTTGCGTGACGCCGGATTTGTTTGGGCCAGCTTCACCATTATTCCTGCTGGGGGAAATTCCGGGAAGGCTGCTTCCGTTAAACCGAGTGCTGGTCCTAACAATTGCCAAATAATCTCTGGCGTGTCAGGCAAGGGGTGACCCAAAGCCTGCCCTAACAAGGCCAGAACTTCATAGGTAGGCCGGGCGGCGCCGGGTGGCGGAAAGGCGGGTTTCGCTTGCTGGATGCGACCTTGGAACTGGCAATAAGTTGCCAGTTGCTCTGCTGGCATGGCTACTGGTAGTGCTACTGCCGATCGTGCCACCATTTCATCATCGTGCGTCGCCAGCACCAGCAATTGCTTTGGTGCCACCTCGGGCGGCAATTCCAGCCCAATCGCCACAAGTAACTCTAGCTCCGGAAGCGCAGCGCGAAATGCCGATTCATCGGTGTCGATCCGTAAAAGTTCCCAGCCCTGGCGATTGGGAAATTGATCCGCGCGCATGAGGAAATCATCTTCTTTGCCGGGCGGCTGCCAGGAGAGACCCCACAAGGGTGCTGCCAGAGCGATTGCCAGTTCGCGAGCCAGGAACTGTGTTTCCAGGGAAGCATCCGGACCGACCAGCAAGGCTAGTTTTTTACCTGTGGTTTTCAGTGCTGTTACCATGGTTTCGAGTGCTGATGTCCAGGTGGTGATCTGGCCCGCCAGGCGTGGTGTAACCAGTCGCCCCGCGTTATTGCGCCGGTAAGTCATACGGCCGCGATCGCAGAGCCACCACTGATTTACTTCTGGATGGTAACGCGGGCGATAGCGATAGATCATGTTCTCGCTGTGATCGATAAATATGTTGCACCCGCGGGCACAACCGGTGCAAATGGAAGGGGTGCTAGCGAGGAACCAGACGCGCTTCTTGAAGCGAAAATCACGGCTGGTGAGAGCGCCCACCGGGCAAAGATCGACCACGTTGACTGAATAATCGTTTCCCAGTTCCTCTTGCGGAAAGATCTCTATGCGCGAGCGATCGCCCCTTCCCGCGATCGCCAGTTCATCCGTCTTGGTGACATGCGTCGTGAAGCGCACACAGCGGGAGCACAGGATGCAGCGTTCCTGATCCAGGATGACCGATGGCCCGATGGGCAGAGCTTTTTGTTTCTCGATCTTCGGGAAGATCGAGCGGCGATCGTACTTGCCATAGGTCATGTAATAATCTTGCAAGCCACACTCACCGGCCTGATCGCAAATCGGGCAATCTATCGGATGATTGAGCAGCAAGAATTCCATGACGCTCTGGCGCATTTCGCGCACCAGCGGAGTATCGGTCTTGACCACTGCTGCGGGAAGCTCGCTACCGGCCTGGTCGCGCGTGGTGCGCAAGATGGTATTGCAAGCAATTTGCGGGGCAAATCCCCGCGGGCCTTGCACTTCTACCAGACACATCCGGCAGTTGCCATCTATCGGCAGCCCGGGATGATAGCAGTAATGCGGAATCTGGATACCGATGCGGCTAGCGGCCTGGATGACATTTTCGCCGTCCGGGACCTCGAAAGTCTGGCCATCGATAGTCACTAATGCCATGTCTTATTTACCTGGTGGGCTCACTACCGCGAACTTCCCATTTTGCTGCGGGCAGCCCTGTTGCGCGATGTGAGCTTCGAATTCCGAGCGGTATTTCGTCAAGTAGCTCATGGTCGGCATGGTGGCTGCCGCCGCTAGCGGGCAAACGGTGCGCCCCTCCATGCCCTGGCAAATATCGCGAATCAGTTGCAGATCAGTCTCCTTACCCTTCCCCGCCTCGATATGACACACCAGCTGATAGAGCCAGTCAGTTCCCTCGCGGCACGGTGAGCACTGGCCACAAGACTCGTGGGCATAAAAATGCAGCAATACCGTCAAGAGCCGCACCATGCACTGCTGCTCGCCTATCAAGATCATACCGCCCGAGCCGAACATCGTCCCCAGACGTGTCATGTCTTCATAGGTAAGACGAGCGCCCAGCGCTTCAGCGGCGGTAAGTACCGGGGTGCTGGAACCGCCAGGAATGACTGCTTTCAGCTGGTGGCCATGTCGCACGCCGCCACCGCATTGCTCGATGAAATCTGCCAGCGGCATACCTAATGCTATCTCATAGACGCCCGGCCGGTTAACCTGACCAGACAGACACATGAGGCGGGTCCCGCGCGAGTCTATTTTCGGCGGTTTGCCGGCCTCGCCTGGTTCGAAGACGCCAATCTCGGCATACGCCGCTCCGCCATGGCGAATTATCCAGGGAATATTTGCTATGGTCTCCACGTTGTTGATGC
>JACQUT010000173.1 GCA_016267585.1 Cyanobacteria bacterium NC_groundwater_1444_Ag_S-0.65um_54_12 | reverse complement strand
GTTGGCGAATCGGCGGCAAGGCAGCTCTGGCACAAATAGCAAGTAAAGGAACGAATGGCACGTTTGGTCCAGAGTTGCTGGTAGCGGCTGGCATGGCAGAAGTAGATCCGGTCAAGGCTGCTGGATACTGGAACCGAGCTCTTGATCTAGTGCCACCAGACCCAGTTACCGAGCAAGCACTCTATCTATTGGCAACCAGGGGCCCAGTTACCAAATTGGCAGCAGCAAAAATCCAGTATCTCAAATTGCTGCCTGCTGGCGAGCACTCAGCCCACATTGCGGAAGCGCTCATTCCGAGCAAGCTTGCTCCGGCGCTGCGTGAGGAATTGGCGGGAATGTTGATGGATAAAGGACATTATGGCCCGGCCTCGCGTATGTTACGTGATCTGCCTTCTGGATTGGCAGTTTATCGCCTGGCGCGTTGTTACTGGCGCCTGGGAAACCTTACCAAGGCACAGAGCGCCTTGACAGAAGCCCTGCGTCGCAACTCACGTTTGCAATCCCGTGTTAGCTTTACGCGTGGTGAGATAGCTTTGGGACAAAAGAAAATGGACGAGGCGATAAGCCATTTTCGTCGAGCCGCTAAAGATACTGGTTCGCTGGGATTGGATGCTCTGAATAATTTAGTGAAGACTTATTTGCGAGCCAATCGCGAAGGAGAAGCTGCCTGGATTGATCGGGAAATCATAGCGCGTTATCCTGAGAGTGTTACGGCGGATGAAGCACGTTGGCGTGCGCTCTGGAAGGCATATTGGGAAGGGCGTCTGCCAGATGCTCGCATCTGGGCCCAAAGCTTGGTTCAGCGCAATGGCACGTTAGGCGTAGCGGGAAGTTACTGGTTAGGTCGGTTAGAGCAGGCTGCGGGACGAAATTCTGCGGCATTGGCGCTTTATCATGAAGTGTCGCGCCGGTCACCGGTAAGTTACTATGGTTGGCGTGCGCGCATGCGCGCGGCTGTTATTACTGGCCGTGGCGCTGATCCGGCATTCGCCATCAATGATGGACCAGTGCAGGCACGCCAGCTAGATTTACGAAAATTATTGCCTGCTGGTGAGCAGGCAATTCTCGGTTCAACGCAACGCCCAGTAGCCGACGAGATAAGTGACTGGCCGATAGAGTTGCGTATCTTGGCCTATCTAGGTGTTGTGCCAGCCGCTCATTTACCGGCAGGAAACATGCGAGCCATGGTAGCTCATGCTCAAGGCGATCATTACCACGGGATTATCTGGGCTGGTGATGATCTCAGGCTCTCCCACCCTTTGGGTTATTGGCCGGCGCTAGAATTGGCTGCCCGATCACGAGGAATAGATCCGCTCTTCTTTGCGGCGTTAGTAAAGCAAGAGAGCCTGTTTGATCCTGAGAGCCGGTCATGGGTAGGTGCAATCGGCTTGGCTCAATTGATGCCCTTTACGGCTCGGTGGGTTGCGCGACAGATCGAGGGGCCAGAGCGTTCCCTGACCGATCCGGTCTGGAACCTGCGGCTAGGGGCCTGGTATCTAGCTTACACCGGTCAAGTCTTCGATCATGATGGCATATTGCAGACGGCAGCATATAATGCCGGGGTAGGCGCTGCCAAGCGCTGGCGTAGTTTGGATAAAGGCGACCCCGAAGCCTTCATCGAGCGGATTCCTTTTGGCGAAACTCGCCACTACGTAAAAAAAGTCTTCGGTTATTACTGGACGTACTGCTCACTATACCGCGAGCGCGCTGGCTTATAGCGGCGTTTCCGTGGCCGTCGCTGTTGCCGTCGCCGAACGGGGCATCGTTACTGGCAATCCAGCGCCGGAAATGCTGGTTGTGCCAGCGATTAGCGACTATCTTGCCCATGAGGATCGGCGACGGCGATAACCACAGCCACGGAAGCATGATGTTAACTTCTCAATCCCGTGACATTACTGTCAAAAGGTCGGTCAGTAGGTAAGATAACCTCCATCGATGCAAGGCACCAGTTCACCAGTTGTGCTCTCAATGCAGTAGGGCACATAAGCCGAAGAACCGCCGTAGACTACAGGGTAGAAACCACGGAATGTTGGATAGGCGCTCCAATACCGCCAATAAGACGGATGCCAGCGTCCCCAGCCGCCGCCGCGCCAGCCACCGCCACCCCAGCGTCCACCCCAGCCGCCGCCGCGACCGCCTCTACCTAATTGTTGTACCTGGCGTGTCGGAGCTGCCGAGACTTCACCTGGTATGCCAAGCTCCTGATCCGTCACAGCTTGGCTCTCTGTTGCAGCCGGCTCCTCGGTAATCAGACGTTCTGCTTCTTTGGGACTTAACTTTGGCGGCACTTGTCCTTTGAGTTCCTCGGACGGCAAATCGCCTCTTGGCTCTGTACTGGCATCTTCTGGCGGTACCGCCAGATTTGTTTCGGGGCTGATATTAGTAGGCATTCCCGTAAGCACGGGCGAACTTCCACAACCGACCATCGTAGCAATCGCCACTGCGATTGCACCCTGCTTCCAGATCACGATAGCAACCTCCCGCTCAAGCTTAGAAGCCGTGCCAGTTACCAAGCAAGTCATATCAGCCGGCTTCGCTCCTACTTAGTGTCCGTTTACTCCGAGCTGTGGCAAGGCTAGCTTTATTGTCTTGATGCTGGGAAGCTAACTGGTATCGAGCAGTCCGGCCAAACCGGCTGTAATGATGGGCGCTGTCTCCAGCGTGCCACGCGAAATGTCAAGAGCTATCAGTTACGGAGAATTCTCCGGCCGCTCGAGCATGGCCAAGCTTTTTAGTGAGGGTACGAACGCTTTCGGTTCGCCGTCGTGACGCAATAACCCAGAAACGATAAGTTCCAGGCAAACCAATCGGCAGGAAAAAGGCCAGAGTGGAGTGGTCGTTTGGTTGGGTGATGGCTGAACGAACTTCCCGATAATTCGGCCCTTCTATTAACAGCCATATCGCCATTCCGGGCGACAGTGCGATGTTCACCCATAATATCCAGTTAGCGGCTACCTGTTCGAGCCAGATCTCACCTTTGGTAGTTGCCTGGCTATCCTTCGTTGGTCGCTCCCGCCTGGTGGTCGCCCGCAAGCCTAACCATTCCAGCAAGCCCCAGAGGCTCGCTACTGCGGCCAGAGCTACAAATCCAGGTTTCTTCAAAGGCAAACCAGTGAGGCAGGTGGTCAGGTGCTCAATAGCTGGGGTTTCTTGGCGGCCAGGCGTCTTGCTTTGGTGGCGATATGTTCAGCCGTGAGGCCGAGCTTCTTCATCAGTTCCCAAGGTCCGCCTGATTCGCCAAAACGGTCCTCCACACCGATCATGTCGAAAAGCAATGGAGTCTTGTAGTCGCGTTCCAGATTGATCACGGAAGCCACGATGCCACCAAAACCACCTTTTTGATGTTCTTCACAGGTGATCACCACCCCGGTTTCTTTTACCGCACCAATGATCGCTGCACGATCTATTGGTTTTAGCGTATGGAAGTTCAGCACCCGCACTGCTAGATCGAACTCTTCTTTCAGTATGCAGGCAGCACGCATGGCTTCCGGCACCATGGGCCCGCAAGCCAAGAGC
Source organism: Cyanobacteria bacterium NC_groundwater_1444_Ag_S-0.65um_54_12 (assembly GCA_016267585.1). Taxonomy (GTDB): domain Bacteria; phylum Cyanobacteriota; class Sericytochromatia; order S15B-MN24; family VGJW01; genus JACQUT01. Next base: position 4,209 of record JACQUT010000173.1, on the reverse strand, counting down.
GAGAGGTCTTCTTTCTCGGATTGATATTCGCTTGCCAGTATTGTTTCGAAAGCATCCACGAAGCGAGTGGCAGAACCGCGGTAGCGAATAACGTTGGCTTTGCCGAATACCAAGGGAGTATGCTTACTGGTAACGATTGGCGTCGCTTCTCTAGCAAAGCGAACATAAGCTGGTCCTTTGACTTCCAGGAAAGCGATTTCACAGATACGATCGGTCTCCACCGCATCGCATGGCACAAAGAGCGTCATATTAGGCAAAATTGCCATCAGCGGGATTTCCTCGAGTGCCTGGTGCGTAGCCCCATCGGCTCCGACCGAAATTCCGCCATGGGCACCGGCAATCTTGACATTCAATTTATCGTAACAGATGGTAGTTCTGAGCTGATCCCACGGCCGGCCTGAAGCAAATACGCCATAGGTTCCAGTAACGGGGATTTTGCCTTCCAGCGCAAGCCCCGCGGCTACCTGCATCATGTTCTGCTCGGCAATGCCGACGCTTATCACCCGCTGCAGCCGTTCTGGCTGAGCTTGCTCGAAATCGGTGATCTTGATGGAACCCGAGATGTCGGCATGGATAGGCACGATACGCGGGTCATTGCCAATACGTGCCAGGCAGCGTCCAAACCCGAAGCGCGTTGGCTCCATCTCTACCTTCATATCCGCTGCCGCGTTCCACCAGTAACTGCGCGAAAAGGCAGGTTGCTCGGTTTCCAGGGTTTGTTCAATTTTTTGCTGATATTGCTTGGCGGCAGCAAATAGTTCCTTTACGCGATCTGGCCCCAGCGCTGGGCATGCAATATCTGCGAGGGCTCGTGCAAATTGCGCGTCATCTTTAGGCGGAACGCCGTGCCAGCTGGCCTGATCTTCCATGAAGGAAACGCCTTTACCCTTGATGGTATCGGCGATGATCACCGTGGGCTGATCTTTGGTGGCACGGGCTTGAGCAAAAGCTGCCAGAATGGCACCCATGTCATGACCGTCGATCTCGATTACCTGCCAATTGAAGGCGCGGTATTTATCGGCCAGCGGTTCGACGTTCATCACGTCCTTGACCCAACCGTCTATTTGCAGCCGATTACGATCGATGATGGCGCACAAATTAGCTAGTTTGAACTGGCCGGCGGACATGGCAGCCTCCCAGATGCTACCTTCTTGTTGTTCGCCATCGCCCATTATGCAATAGACGCGATAGTTCTTGGCATCAAGCTTGCCCGCTAAAGCACAGCCCACAGCTATGCCCAGGCCCTGTCCCAATGAACCGCTGGATACCTCGACACCTGGCAAATAGGGCGCATGGGGGTGTCCCTGAAAAGGACTGTTCAGCTTGCGCAATGTCACTACCTGCTCATAGGTGTAAAAACCGGCTTTTGCCAGTGCCACGTATAGCGCAGGCGCCTTATGGCCAGTCGAAAAGAATATCCGATCACGTTCTGGCCAGTCCGGATTCACAGGATCGAGCCGTGCCTCGTTGAGGAACAACGCCGCGGCAATATCCATGATGGACAGCGTTCCGCCAGGATGTCCCGAACGCGCTGCATAAATACTTATCAGGTTGACAGCTCGCAACTCGCGCGCAGCTTCGATCAACTGTTGCTGGTCTAGCTTGCTTTCCTTGCCTGTCTTGGTATCAATTATTCCCATTGGTGGCAATCCCCTCTATTAGTTTTCGATAAACTGCTGGAATTTAGCTAGCCCCTCTGCGATTTGTGCTACGTCTATCCCGGAGTAGGCCAAGCGAATATAGCGTTCTGTCTCCCCGGGCCGGGCTCGTCCAAAATGCAAGCGAGTGCAAAATGATACGCCAGTTTGCTCTAGCGCCTGCAGGCGGAACTCATCATAGCTCGTTATGCCTTTGCATTTCATGGCTTGCGTTACGTTAGGGAAGAGATAAAAGGTCGCATTTGGTTTGAAGCAATGCACTCCCGCCATGCCGTCGAGGATAGCCACCGCATGATCGCGACGTTCCTGCAAAATTTGGATGATTTGCCGCGGGCCGATCTGATCGCCTGTAAGGGCTTCGATTGCGCCATACTGGATAAAATGGTTGCTGCATGATTCGTCGTTGACGCTGAGTTTGGCGATGACATCTATTACCGCTTTGGGGCCGATGGCGGCACCGAGACGCCATCCCGTCATCGCGAATTTCTTGGAGAATGTATAGAGAATCACGCAACGCTCTGCCATGCCAGGAAAGCTGACCAGCGATTCGGCAGCGTCCTCATAGCTGATGTCGAAATAGGCTTCATCGCAAAGTACCCACAAATCGTACTTGCAGGCCAACTCCGCCACCCGCTGCAGCTCCGCGCGCGAAGATACTGCCCCGGTCGGGTTTTGCAGATTGTTGAAGACCAGAAAGCGCGTTCGTGCAGTGATGGCACCTTCGAGATCGTCTAGCAACATCTCGAAATTCTTGTCACCTTCGCAGTAACCATAAGGAACCGCCTTGCCACCCAGGAACTCAATTTGCGATTCGTAAATGGGATAACCGGGGTTAGGATAGAGCACTTCGTCACCAGGATTTAGCAAAGCCAGGAAGAATTTGTTGATGACCGGCTTGCCACCAGGTTGAATGGCGACATTGGCCATGGTGTAGTTAGTGCCATGCGTGCGATTGATATCCGTCGCCAAGACTTCTCGCAATTGCGGGATGCCGTAATTGGGGCAGTATCCGGTCTTCCCGTCGCGCATGGCCTTGATGGTGGCTTCTATGATGTTGGCTGGCGTGGGCAAGTTCAGATCGCCCAAGTGAAAGGGATAAACCTTATATCCCTTGGCGGCATGCGCAGCAGCTTCGGCCGAAACTGCAAAAGCCGTTTCGGTTCCAAGTAATGCCAAGCGTTCGGCAAAGGTTTTCTGAGCCACAGTCATCGTGTCACCAGAGACGCCAATCACCCGTTTGTGGCCTTCTTCGGACGACCGCCCTTCTTTCCATTTTCCCGAGCGGCAGCGGCTTTTCGCTCACTCCGGATACCGGCCACCTCCCTCAAGAGGTGAGCCCTGATGGCCTTCTTCCAGCCAGGCGCACCAAGGGCGTCCAGCACAAGGCCCTCCACCGAAATGTGAACATCGGTGCTCTCCAGGACGACTCCCTTGCCGCCGAGGTCGATCTCCAACTCGTCCAGCATCTCTGGTTCCAAGTCTCGCAACTCTTCAATAAAGGAAAGCGGGATGGATATGGAAACGCCGGTAGCCAGGGTCAGAACCAAAAGGCCAGATGCCTTCATGAAAGTAACATCGATCGCCGTAGGGTATTCACGTTTGGCCCGCTCACCGGCTTCTTTTCCCCGAACCAAGTCCGCTTCCGTGGGCCTAATCACCTGAACCATGTGTCACCTCCGCCGAATAGCCCCACCGTACGATGTTGCCCTTTGCCATGCTGTTCCAGAGTTCACAAGCCCTCTCGTGGTGGGCGATCACCAGATCAATCACGGCATAGATCTCCGGTAGCCGTGGATTACCTGCCAAGGTGTCCCAGTACTCAATGCTTTCCCCGATAAAGATCCGGATCTTCCAGCCCGCCTGCTTGTTCTTGGCATGAACGTGGTGTGGCGGATGCTCGTCTCGAGTGAGCACTTCTACCGTGATTTGGCCTTGTTTAACGACTACGGGCACGATGCATCATAACCTACTATACTGGGTTTTGCAAGCGATCTTGCTAGAGTTAGCAGGCTGCTGAAAATCGAAGGGTCGAGGCGGATTTTCCTGCCCGCTGCGTGAGTCTGAGGATCAGCGGGAAGAGGGTATTCTTAGTTAAGTTGTCGGGCGATTTTGCCCAAATCTTCCAGCTGCTCTAGCCTTCCATAATCTGGTTCAATTGGGCGATAACCACCTCCTCGCTCACGCCATCTAACAATAGCCCGCAATGTAACAGCACCAATAACTAAACCAGCTAGACCTTGCCCTCCTATCGTCTTGATGGCACTCTTGAAGGATAATTGTCCCGGATTCGGATACTTCGTAATACCAGAAAACAATCCTATCAAGGCTCCTAGTGTACCACCCATGATCGTCCCATTTCTTTCGTTTTCGTCGCAACGCGTAAAGTCACGAGCGTTCCAACCAATCCTCCAATTACACGGCAAGTTATTACTGGAACGATCTTCTCGATAAGTGTTGGATTTATTAACCACCTCCTTTACGCGATAGCTCTTACCTTTCAGCTGAAGCTTTTGCCCTGGCGCAATCGTAGCGAGATCTCCCATGCCCGTTG
>JACQUT010000167.1 GCA_016267585.1 Cyanobacteria bacterium NC_groundwater_1444_Ag_S-0.65um_54_12 | reverse complement strand
TGACCGGTCATGGACTTGGTAGATGAGATAGCCAGCTCATAGGCATGTTCACCGAAGACTTGCTTCACCGCACTAGTTTCCAGTTTGTCATTTACCTCGGTAGAGGTGCCATGGGCATTAATATAATCAATTGCCGCGGGTTCACATCCGGCATCTGCCAGCGCCAAGCGCATAGCTCGCTGGGCCCCCTCGGCTGCTGGGGCTGGCGCTGTCATGTGGAAAGCATCGCCCGACAGGCCATAACCGGCAATTTCTGCCAAGATCGGAGCCCCCCGGCGCAAAGCGAATTCGAGCCGCTCCAAGATCAACACACCTGCGCCCTCGCCCATGACAAAGCCGTCCCTTTGGGCATCAAAGGGGCGTGAAGCTACTGCCGGGTTGTCATTCCGACTCGATAAAGCTTTGGCTGAATAAAAACCGGAGATGGACAAAGGGGTGATGGCAGACTCCGTTCCACCCGCCACCATTACATCTGCATCTTGGCGCTGCAAGATCCGGAATGCTTCGCCAATGGCATGGCCACCGCTCGCGCAAGCGGAAACCAAACAAAGGTTCGGACCTTTGGCCCCTAAAGCAATCGCCACCATACCCGCGGCCATGTTCACGATCACCGTAGGAATCAGAAAGGGTGATACGCGATCCGATCCGCGATTCAGCAGTATTGCATGCTGGTCTTCAATATAGGCTAATGATCCCATTCCGGAACCGAGGTAAACGCCTACGCGTTCTAGATCGATTTTGGCTTTAGCCAGGCCGGCAGCTTCCCACGCTTGTTTAGCAGCGCCTATCCCTAATTGAATAAACCGGGTATTGCGTTTTGCTTCCTTCGGGGTCATATAGTCGACGGGATCAAAATCCCTGGCTTCGCCGGCAAAGCGTACCGGCAATGTTGTCGCATCAAACAACGTGATCGGTCCAACACCGGAACGCCCGGCCAAAAGCCCGGCCCACAATTCATTGACGTCAGGGCCCAGAGGTGTGATGGCACCCCAGCCGGTGATGACTATGCGCTGCTTCATCTGAAATAACCTCGCTTCCGTTGCCGCTTCAATAGTTACCGCCGTCGCCGAACTGGGCCAGGATCAGCAACGACGACGGTGACACCAACGGAAACTTCAACGGTGTATTAGCTCCGTGGATTACTCTAGGCGAGTTGGTGGGCTTTAATATATTCCAGTACCTTGGAAACCGTAGTCAATTTTTCAGCATCCTCATCGGGAATTTCTACTTCAAACTCTTCCTCTAGCGCCATTACCAGTTCAACCGTATCCAAAGAATCCGCACCTAGATCCTCTTGGAAGTTAGCATCAGTAGTTACTTCTTCAGCGCTGACTCCTAATTGTTCTACGACAAGTTTTTTTAGTTTACCGAGCAATTCGTTTTCGTTCACTTTTCAGAAATCCTCCAATTTTGCTAACAATTCTGTGGCGCTAACTATGCAGACCACCGTCTACATTGAATACTTGACCTGTGATATAGGTCCCTTCTGTTGCCAAAAAGACTACCAGCGCAGCTACTTCGCGCGGTTCACCAAAACGACCTATCGGTAACTGTGCCAAGTACTTTTGCTTGAGATCGTCCCCTAAACTAGCTGTCATCTCGGAGAGTATAAACCCGGGTGCGATAGCATTGACCAGAATATTACGCGAACCTACTTCTTTGGCAAGCGATTTGGTGAAACCGATTAACCCGGCCTTGGAAGCAGCATAATTGGTCTGTCCAGGATTGCCCATGAGCCCGACAACACTCGCTATATTGATGATATATCCGCAGCGTTGCTTGAGCATTGTGCGCAGTATTCCTCGCGTTATCAAGAAAGCGCCCTTGAGATTGGTGTCCAGGACGCTATCCCAATCATTCTCTGACATGCGCATGACTAATCCATCGCGGGTAATACCGGCATTGTTTACCAAAATAGTTATTTGACCGCTGGACCAGGCCAGAAATTCTTTTATCAAGTGTTCCGCCGCCGTGGCATCTGCGATGTTCCCTTGAAAGGCTTTGGCCTCACCGCCTGCTTGTTCGATTGCCGCTGTAACAGCTTGCGCACCAGCCACATTCGTTGCGTAATTGATACCCACCTTGGCACCAGCTTCCGCCAGTGCCAGCGCCACTTCGCGGCCGATACCGCGGCTCGCCCCGGTTACTAGAGCTGTTTGGCCAGCCAAGCGTTTAGCAGTTATCAAGCTGATACTGCCTCCTGGTGACCTGGGGCGATTCCTTATCAGGGATCACACCGCTAGCGGACAATTTGGCGATCGCTTCACCGAGCGATCGCGGATCCTCCACTACCAAACCGCTGAGCGTCTTATCTATGCGACGAAGTAAACCGGTTAAAGTTCTTCCGCATCCCAGTTCCACAAAAATTCTACTACCCCCATCACGCATTGCTAAAATACCGTCGGTCCAGCGAACATTACCTGCCAGCTGGCGTGAAAGACGATCAATAAACTGCTGAGTTTCCCGATTAGGTAAGGCGTCGACATTATGTACTACGGGAATACGCGTTGCTTTCCAAGGAGCCGTGGCGAGAGCTGCTGATAGCGGGCCTAGCGCTGGCAGCATGAGTGGCGAGTGAAATGCTCCACCCACATTCAACCTGATAGCCCGCTTGGCTCCCGCTACCAATGCCATTTCGCATGCTGCTTCTACTGCCGCGTACTCGCCAGAAATAACAAATTGCTCGGGCGAATTGTAATTTGCTACCGTTACCGTACCATCGACTGTCTGGCAAATGGCTTCCAGTTTATCAACAGCCAGGCCTATTAGCGCTGCCATGGTGCCAGGTGGCGCAGCCGCCATGCTTTTACCGCGCAATGACACCAAATCAACTGCCGGCTCAAGTTCTATAGCCTCGGCTGCAACTAACGCCGCATACTCCCCCACTGAATGTCCGGCCACGAATCTCGGTTCTGGTGCTCCAGCATTCCGAAAGGCGCGATATGCCGCGACACTGCAAGCAAACAATGCCAACTGGGCATGCCAAGTTGCCGTCAATTCAGAAGCCGGGCCTTCCCACATCAAGCGCTTGAGTGGCAATTTACAGATATTTTCTATGGAATCAATAGTAGAACGCGCTACCGCATCAGCTTCGTAGAGCGCGCGACCCATGCCAATCACCTGGGCGCCTTGACCTGGAAACAAATACGCGATCAATAGCTTGTCTCCGCTAGCGCTGTGCTGACCAGGGATTTGTTTTGGCATTGCTGCTGCGGGAAGGGTTTGGCACAGGTCCAGCGCAACAACACCGCTGCCCACGTGAGACCGGCGCCAAACCCTGCCATGCAGATGCGATCGCCAACTTTCACACGCCCTTGTTTCACGATTTCGGCCAGGGCCACCGGTATAGTACCGGCACTCGTGTTGGCCATACGATCGATATTGATCACCATGCGTTCTTGCGCAATTCCTAGCCTTTTAGAGACGGCATCTATGATACGAAGATTAGCCTGGTGTAAAATCACGTGGTCAAGATCTGCTGGCGCAATTTTCGCCAGCGCCAGTACCTCGCTGATAATTCTCGGCACCATATCGATCGCCCACTTATAAACTTCACGCCCTCGCATATGAATGGTGTGCAGTTCCTTCTCGGCAGATGGCGGATAACGGCTACCAATCGGAATAGAAATTAATTCGCTTCCGGCACCATCCGCGCCTAAACGAACCGCCAGAAAGCCCCTATCGCCTGTTACCCGCGAAAGCACCGCGGCTCCTGCTCCATCACCAAAAAGCACGGCAGTACTGCGATCTTTCCAGTTAATAAACTTCGAAAGGACGTCGCCGCCTACCACCAAGGCATGTGAATAAGTGCCACTCATCAGAAATTGTTGTGCCACTACCATGCCATAAGCAAAACCGGTACAGGCGGCTTCTAGATCGAAAGCAGCAGCCCTATCGGCTCCAATAGCATGAGCAATCAGTATTGCGGTTGCCGGCATGGCCATGTCAGGCGTACTGGTGGCACAAATTACCAAACCAATTTGCCGCGGATCAATACCAGCATGTTCAATAGCCTGACGCGCCGCGGGAATCGCGAGATCGCTCAGTGCCATGCCAGGGTGAACGAAACGCCGCTCCCGGATCCCGGTACGCTCGACGATCCACTGATCAGTAGTATCGAGAATGGTCTCCAGCTCGTGATTGGTGACAATGCGTTCCGGAATAGCATAACCTACGCCGGATATCGTCACTTCGTCCAAGCTTTTTGATCGGTCGTTCATGTAGCCCCTTTCACGCTTTCACCGAAAGTACTGCTTGAACGAACGAATTCTAGATATTCGCCTGCCAAGGCCTGGCAAGCGACCCGAATAGCATTGGCTACCGCATAAGCCTTGCTACTACCATGGCAGATCACACAGACGCCATCTACCCCGAGGAGGAGTGCCCCCCCATATTCCGCCGGATCAATCCGGCGCTGCAAAACGCGGAAAGCTGGCCGCAACAAGACCGCACCTAACTTGGCTCTGAGCGATCCTTGCCTGATCGCTGATTTGAGCAAGCGGGTAACGAGAGCTGATACCCCTTCCGCCGTCTTCAAGGCAATATTTCCGGCAAAACCATCCGTTACCACGACGTCGGCGCTGCCATCCCAGATTGCTCGCCCTTCTATGTTACCGATGAAGGTCCAAAAAGGTCCCGGCGCGGCGGCGAGTAAATGATGAGCAGCCAGCGCTTGCTCGTTACCTTTTTCTGGCTCTTCACCGATGTTGAGCAGGCCTACTCGCGGGACCGGAATCCGCAGAACCATCCGCGCATAGGCCGCTCCCATGAAGGCAAATTGTCGCAACCATTCCGCCTTGCAATCAACGGTCGCTCCGACATCCAATAACAGACAAGGACCGGCAGCTGTCGGCAAGACTGTTGCAATAGCCGGACGCTCTACTCCCTTGATCCGTCCCCAGCGCAGTAAAGCAGCACTCATGGCTGCACCGGTCGAACCGGCAGCTACTACTGCTCTTGCTCTTCCTTCTTTTACTTGATCCATGGCACGCATGATGGAAGCGTCGCGTTTCTTACGAAGAGCAGTAATCGCTTCGCTCATGCTCATCATTGCCGGCGCGTGAATCAAAGTGATACGCTCCAGGCTTTTGGAATGGCAAGCTACCAGCTCATCTTTAATTCTTGCTTCATCGCCTACCAGCAAAAGCTCCAATTGCGGATTTTCGCCCAAAGCCAGCAACGCCCCTCGAACCACCTCTTGGGGGGCATAGTCTCCCCCCATGGCATCGAGGGCGATCTTGAAACATTCGCCCACTATTGAAGCTATTCGCTAGCTACTTCCAAGATCTTTAGCCCTCGGTAGTGACCACAAGCCAGGCACAAGGTATGCGGCAACACTTTGGCATGGCACCGCGGACAGGTAGCGAGATTGGGAACCTTTGCCTTCCAGTGACTCCGTCTATGCCACTGTTTGGAGTTGGATGTTTTCTTCTTGGGTTGAGCCATGGGGACTAAGATTCCTCCTGATCGGGACGCTTCTGCGCGGGCGCTTCGCTGCGCAACCAGCGTTTCCCTGTTTCCTGATCGGGACGCTTCTGCGCGGGCGCTTCGCTGCGCAACCAGCGTTTCCCTGTTTCCTGATCGGGACGC
>JACQUT010000166.1 GCA_016267585.1 Cyanobacteria bacterium NC_groundwater_1444_Ag_S-0.65um_54_12 | reverse complement strand
GGCGCTGCGGGAACTGGGCGATCGTGCGAGCGCTGGTACCAGGCAAGCCATGATCGCTAGTAGCGATCAGCTACGCGAAGCCCTGAAAGCCGGACTTATCGAGCGCATACAGGCCGCTATGGCAGAAGTGCAAAAGACTAGCTACGCCTTTGGCGAAGAGATCTACGCCAAGACCGGCACATCGCCGCAATCCCAAGCTTATGAGGCCGAGCGGCAGGCCGGTACGGGCGAGGTCATCGAAGCGGAATTCAAGGAGAAAAGCTAGATGTGTGCTCAAGAGGCCGAGCAGCAAGGGGTTGCCATGGCGCCACCCATCCCCACGAGCCAACAAGCGGACTTGCACGTTTGCAGGCAAGAGCTGGAGCAGGCCAAGGAAGAACTGAAGCGAGCGTGCACCGAGCTAGAGCGTGCTCGACATGATTTAGCTGGGCAACAAGATCTGCAGCTGCGGGCGCGGGCCGATCTCGACAATTGGCAAAAGCGCCTGCAACGCTATTTGCAGCGTTCGCTGCAAGATAACAAAAAAGCTTTCTTGCAGGCGCTTTTGCCAATTGTCGATAATTTGGAGCGAGCGCTAACTGAACGCTCTGCTGATATTGCTGGTCTACGCTCAGGCATCGAGGTAATTCTGCGACAGCTAAAAGAAATGCTGCAGCAGCAGGGCGTTACTCGTTCCGAGGCGGAAGGCGCACTTTTTGATCCGACCTGGCATGAGGCGATGGGCATGGCCGGGGATAGCTCCGAGTGGGCAGGCCGTGTCATACAGGTTCTGGAAGCTGGTTACGCCTTGAATGGCGAACTCCTCCGACCTGCCAAGGTTATCGTGGGCGGGCCAGTGGTGACAGCGTCTCCGCTGGAAGACGTGGCGGAAGGGCCCTAGTAGGTAGGCTACGAGTCGTGGGGTTGGGAAACAGTGCCGTCTAAACTCGACGAACGGGAGCGCAGCCTTTTTGAAGAGCTGCGGCGCTTGCGAAAGGGAAAGGAACATACCGATGAAAACCCGAGAAATTCCACACGCGGAATGGCCACAAGTGCTTAACGCGCTTAGCAACCTTTGTCATAAAGCGCCGTTAGCGGTCACGGTAGAGCAACTGAGCTCAGAGCTAGGAGATCAAGTGGTGGCGAAACATGTCCCCTTGCGAGCCATAACTTATGAAGAAAAGGGATCCGAGGCCCGGGACATCGCTATCGAGCTAGGTGATGATGTGAGTGGCAATAGACTGTTGCAAAGGATACATGATGTTTCTGGAGTCTATCTGGCACAAAAGGATGATGGTAGCCCCCATTCCATGGACATAGAAGGGGAAGATCACGTGAGCCAAGCGCGCATAAAAACTGTAATCCGGTTCGAGAGCTAATGTATCACCTGATAGGGATCGAGCTAGGAGGTTCCAAGCTTTCTGCGGGTTTGACCGATACGGATTGCTGCCTGGTACGCAAGCTGGTAGAACCCATTGCTGATCCACCCAATGTTTTGGCAGTGCTAGACGCTACCGCGGCAATGGCGTGGCGTATTGTTGAAGATCTGCCTTACAACGCTATTTTGGCACTCGGGGTAGCTTGTTCTGGTTTGATAAATCGCCCTGAAGGCATAATTCTGTCGTCTCCTAGTCTAGGTTGGCACAACGTAGCACTGCGTGACGAGCTAGAACGCCGTCTTCCCTGGAAGGTGTTCATAGGTAATAACGTTAACCTGGCTACTTTGGGTGAATGGCAGCAAGGCGCTGGTAGCGGCGCAGCTTCCTTGCTCGGGATATTTATTGGTACCGGAATAGGAGCTGGTCTGATACTGAATGGTCAATTGTACGAGGGGGGACATGGCTTTGCTGGGGAGATCGGCCATAGCTGGTTAGCGCTCTGCGATCACCCAGCCGACGCTTGCCAGGAGACAATCACTGGCAAATTACTTGCGGCTGCTGCCGGACCTGCTCTCTCACGGCAAGCCATGCAAGCCAGCCAATCAGGTGAAGCTACCCTGCTGGTACCGGATGCTACCGGTTGGATCACCTGTGAAGAAATTGGCCGAGTGGAATCTCTGGGTGATGCTGTAGCTAAACGGCTGATCACTGATGCTGCCGGCGCGCTTGGCTTGGTGATCGCTAACGCTGTAGTTTTGCTCGACCCCGAACGCATTATCCTGGGAGGCAGTGTAGTACGCGCGATCCCCGCTCTGATTCCTCAAGTTCAGCAAATCGTGCAGCGGCACGTCATGCCAGAATTCGCGGCACGACAAGAAATCGTGGCGGCAAAACTGGGACGTGAAGCATCACTGATCGGCGCCGCAGTGTTAGCGCGCATGGCAGGAGAGTTGTCCAAGAAATCCTAGATAACCAAGCAATCGCTATGTTTGATACCATGAAAGAAGTTCAATTGCAGGTAGCAGAACTGGCTTGCAATACTTGTGTTCGACGGGTCTTCGCGGCCTTGATGAGCATAGAAGGAGTTGCGGCGGTTCACATCCGGCAACCTACCGATCAGACCGCTGATTGGGAACCAGCAATAGGAACGGTGCTAGTGAAGTACAGCCCCCAATACGTGCAACCGGCAGTTCTGAAAGCTTGCATCAATCAGCTCGGCTATCATGTAATTGCATCCATACCCGCGACGAACTAGCCAACATTCGCTATATTTCGTATTTTCCGAAAGTTTAAGCTAGTTTTTATCGAATTTGCCCAGCGCTACCGGATCAGGAAAGAAAGAGAGTGCTGCACCCTGCTGTGTCAGGAGAGCAAACCAGTAGGAGCGAGGAGCGAATTGTTAGCAGAAACCGGTGGTGCGCGCGGTCGGATACGGGCAAAGCACTTACCTCTCGTGCTAGGTGACGTGTCGGTACACGTTTCCTCTGTCAAGGTAGAATTGCAGCCTACCATTCCCGGTGGCGTATTAGATCTGGAAGAGCGCAACCCAAATGCCCAAATTCTTGCCGCCAAAGTAATAGTGCCGGCCAGTGAGCTGAAGCGTCTAGCTCGGCAAAATGCCGAGAAAGCCGGGGCAGATATAGATCTTGCGCTGTCCGGTAAGGATCGTTTTCAAGCTCGGGGCAGGATGCCGGGAGGCGTTCCATTTACCGCCGCAGGCAACATCAAGGTCAGTGATGGTCAGTTAGCTTTTGCACCGGAGTCCATATCTTTGTTGCCCAAAGGAGCTGAGATACATGTATCACTACCGGAACGCGAGGTGATAGCTAGAGTTCCCTTGAAAACCCTGCAGCTCGCGCTGCAGGGCCCTCGTGATCAACGAAACAATTGGCCACTGATAGAACCGCGAGTTTCCTGGTTAGCAGCCGATCGCTTCAGCTTGCATGCCGGATTGCGAGCCGGCAAACGTGTCTTGCCTTTGACCGTGCAGGGGCGAATGGCAGTAACCATTGCTGAAAAACTCCGTTTCCAGCTTTCTGCGATACGTTTGGAACTTCCGGAAGCCCAAGCGACGGTGGATTTAGCTACTCGCACTGCCAAGGCGCAAATTCCCATGCCAGTCATACAGCATGGTTTAGCTAGTCAACTACCGCTAGTGGGCCTTCCTGGCTTGCGCTGGCTAACGCCGAATACCTTACAGATCAGCGGAGAGGTGGCAGCCGAAGCACTTCGGATGAAGGGCGAAAGAGCTAGCCCACCAGCCCAGCTG
>JACQUT010000043.1 GCA_016267585.1 Cyanobacteria bacterium NC_groundwater_1444_Ag_S-0.65um_54_12 | reverse complement strand
TGGTGGAAATGATTGGCGTGATAAGCGTTCAATCAGCAGTGCGCCGGCGGGAAAATAATCGGTGATGGACACGAAACGCAGATCATCGTGAACTTCTACCTCGAGCTCGCTCCATAAGCGATCGCCCACTCTGATACCATCACCCACGCTCCGGTTGAGTAAACCAGCAATCTTGAGTAAATATTCTGCCGGACCACCAGCCAACGTACTGGCGCTTGAAAGTTCATATTTGCGCCTGATTGTCAACCGATGATGTGGGCGAGGGGGAATTCGCTCGGCAAATTGCTGATAACGCAGGGTTATCGCGAAAGTGCAATTGAACTCCTGGTCAACTGCTGACAGCGTCAGACGATGGCGACCATAAGGCAACTGCTGCCCGAAAAGTTCTAGATTACTGGACTCCCTCATAAGACGATCGACAGGTATGTTTGCTAGTGGCTTGCCATCGAGCGCCAGTCCGACTGGTGGGAAAGTTCTACGATCAGAGCGACGATTGAACTTCGCCATGCCAGCCAGCGCCGACAAAGCGGCAGCCGTGTCACGTGTAGTACGCCATTGTTTGCCGTACCTGGCCAGTGCTAGCCAGCGTTCGGACAGTGGCAACAGCTGATTTTGCGGATCGAGTGCCAGAAAGGCCGCGATAGCATGAGCAGTGGTCTCGACTTCGGTACCTAACCAGCGTTTGGGTTTGTTATCGCGCCAATAGATCCCGGAGCTGGTGGTCTTCGCCAGGTCACCTAATTGGGCCAGGGCATGCAGTGCGCGTGGATCACCGCTAGCTGCCAGCAGCTCCGCCAAGAGGGCAGCACCGGAGGCCCCCAGATGGGCGCGTTCTGACCAAAGGCGATCGCGTAACTCACTGTCACTAGCCTGCCAAGCCCCCATGCCCCAAAGCACTACTGCTAGCAGATGCGGATCTTCGAGTGGCTTGGCTGTAAGATTGGAGACCAAGCTGCGTCGCAAAAAAACCAAGCTGCGCTCGATCGCTGACCGGGGCACCGCTATTCCAACATCCCGAGCGCCTCCGAGAGCTTGCAGGACGTAGGCTGTCTGCTCTGGCATACCGGATGTGCCGCTCCAGCATCCCCAGGCACCTTCGTCATCCTGGAGCTCCAGCAAGGTTCTGGTGTCTTGCTCGAGTAAATATTGCAAGCGTTGTCGTAGCTTTAGCTCGGGCAATAAGCGGAGTATTCGACTGACAGCCAGCAGCCGACTGGCAATTTGTTCAGTTCCGGACCAGGAAGCTTGCGTCATGTAGGATAAACCAGCCAGTAGAATGGCTCGCGAGCCAGCTGCAATATCGACAGAAAGTTGCGCGGTTTCTAGCAAAGCGTCATCTGGTACCGCAAAATCAATAGCGACTGGACGTGACAATTCACCTGACCAGACTTGCCCTACTGGAACACCGTGTGGCAAAATCGGGATTGTCGCATTCGCTCTGGATCGTGTCGTATCACCGGCAAGTGTCAACTGTAGCGAAGCAGTGCCCGGATGCAACGCCATGATCTCCCAGTTGACATTTTGTTCCTGGCGCGGAGCAATTACCAGTTGACGTTGGATAGCGCCCGAAACTTCCAGCAATTGTGAATCCAGTGCTAGCCGGGCTTCTTGGCGTAAAGCTGCTGGATTGCTGACCAAGGCTGTGAAGCCCAGGCGATCGCCTTGCACCAGGAAGCTGGGCGTTGCCAAGCGCATTACCAAACGGCTGCTCACGGAATTCGGCTCGGGTTCCGGTTTCGCAATCGGTCGATGATCTGTCGGTAATTCTTTGGGCCTTGGCGGCAAAATCGCCGCCGAACCGCCAGGTTTGGCGGTAACGGGATAGGAAAAATCGCTAAATGGATTGGCAGCGCTGCTTCCAAGATTGGCAGACCAGACCATGGAATTGCCACGATCATCTATGGCATAGGCCAAAATACGGTAAGCACCAGGTGCTAGCGGCGGCAAAGTCAGTGCCACTTGACCTGCGCTGTCGGTAGCAAGGCGCAGTTTTCGCAAAAGCCGGTAACACTGCTCGTTATCAGTGGAGCAATTCTTGGCAGTCCTGTCCAGTTTACGATAGAAATACAACGTCAGGTAAGTACTTACCGGCTTTCCTTGGTAATCCTTGGCCCAAAGGCGAAGCTGCTGTTTTTCTGACTCGACAACACCACTTAAATTGAAAGACGCTGGGGTAACCAAAACGACAGCGTGCTGGGATGTCTTGCCGACCATGTCATCGGTTACTTCCACGGTAATCAGATAATCCTGTTCACGCAAAGCCACCGGGGCGACAGTGTCCAGTAATGGTTCAGTAGCAGCCGTAATTTGCAGCTTGCCATTTCTATCAAGTGTCGTGAACTGCTCGGCTATCAATCTTTCTACCGCCCCCGACGGGCGAGCGTGCACCGTCCAGTGAACATTAGCGCCCCGGGCTGGCAGGCCAAAGCGATAACGACCAGAAATAGCAACTCTGAGCTGATCACCGGCCACCAGTCGCTCCCGTGCTGGTTGCACTGCCAGATCGAGTCCGATCTCATCGCGGAGCTCAGTTGCGGTACTGGAAACAGCCCCGGTCACGGTCAACGATCGCCGGTCAGCGGAAACGGTTTTGGCCGGTTCGCTAACCAGAACGAAAGCGCCCATACTTGTAGCAAGAATCGCTATTAATG
>JACQUT010000168.1 GCA_016267585.1 Cyanobacteria bacterium NC_groundwater_1444_Ag_S-0.65um_54_12 | reverse complement strand
GTATAGGCTTCGACCTGCGCTTCCCAGCGTTGCAACAGTGCAAGATTCAGAGAGGTAAGATCTAGCAAGGCAGCTTGATAGCGTTGCCGCAAGGTACGCACGGCAGGATCGAGCGATGGTTCCACCAGTTGCTCGGGGGTATACAGTCCCGCCATGGCCGGAACGTTATCCTGCAAGGCCTGCAGTGCCAGCGCACAGCCGTAGGCGACGCGCGCGCGCTCGGCTTGCTGCTGAACCCGCTGACGATAAGAACGGATGGTTTCAGCTATCCGGGAAAGATAATGGGAATGCTGCGGCAAGCTGGTCGACGGGACAGCAGCCGCACCGCCTGCCGGCGGGTATGGTAGTTCGCTGCTGGGGGCTGCCAGCATTACCGGATAGTCGATCGGGGCCTTTTGTCGGATGACAGCGAGCAGAGCCTGGTAAAGCTGATTGACGCCAGCGTCATTGAACTGACTGGCTATGGTGCCAAAAACCGGCATATTCTCGATCGGTTCACCAAAGTGCCGCTGGACTCGCTGTATTTGCTTGCGCACATCGCGCAACGCATCGGCCGCGCCGCGTTTATCAAATTTATTGATAACTATCAGATCGGCATGTGACAGCATGTCAATCTTTTCGAGCTGACTGGCTGCTCCATAATCACTGGTCATCACGTAGAGGTTGAGATCGGTCAAATCGACTATCGCGGAATCTGCTTGACCGATACCGGCAGTCTCTACCATGACGAGATCATAGCCCGCCGCTTGCACCACTCTGATTGCCAGAGGTAAGGCATTCGAGATTGCCACGTTGGCAGCCCGGGTCGCCAAACTGCGCATGTACACTTGCGGACGGTAAATCGCGTTCATGCGAATGCGATCGCCCAGCAGCGCCCCACCCGTGCGGCGCTGGGTAGGATCCACCGATAATATCGCCACGGTTTTGGTCGGCTGATCCGCCAGAAAACGGCGTACCAGCTCGTCTACCAAACTGCTCTTGCCTGCTCCGCCTGTCCCCGTTATACCCAGTACCACTCCTGATGTTGCCGGACGGGGCAGCTCATCAGGATTCAAGCGTCCAGCTTCCACGTAAGTAATGGCTCGGCCAATGTTGCCCGTCTCACTTACTTGCAAACGGCCAAAATCGGGGGGAGCGGCCAAAGGCAAGTCGCATTCCCGCAGCATGTGATCGATCATGCCCTGCAAACCCATGACACGTCCGTCCTCCGGACTGAAGATCTTGGCAACTCCATAGGTTTCCAGCTCGGCTATTTCTTCTGGCACAATCACACCGCCACCACCGCCATAGACGCGCACCGAGCCATAGCCACTGGCGCGCAAGCGATCGATCAGGTATTTGAAAAACTCCAGATGCCCACCCTGATAGCTCGATATGGCAATCCCTTGCACATCTTCCGCGATAGCGGTACTCACTATTTCGTCAACGCTGCGATTGTGCCCCAGGTGAATCACTTCGGCACCCGCTGCTTGCAACAGTCGGCGCACGATATTGATGGCTGCGTCGTGGCCATCAAAGAGTGCCGCCGCCGTCACGAAACGTATCGGATGGGTCAGCTGATAACTGGTTGTGAAGCTCGAGGGAGCTGCAATGGCCATGGATAATACCTCGCTTCTTCTAGAGCGGCGTAGTGGTTTTGGCTAGTGGCAAACTGTTAGCTGGTTTGGTCCCCGACTCGAGCAAGCGTTCCACCAGCTGGCTGGCTGCCGCATGGCGATCAGCAGCATCTGGCAAGCCGCTGGTATCGATCAACGCTTGCAAGCGCTCGCGCAATAGCAACAGCGCTTCAGAAATAATAGCGGCGTGGCCCAGGTTGGACCATGCTTTGGCCAGCGGCTGCGCGCGCAGTTGTTTGAGCGTTTGCCAGATCTCGACTACGCCGCTCTTTTCGAGTGTGCCCAGTCCGCGCGCCAAAAAAATCCGTTGTACGGCAACCGGCAAGGCGCTCTTGGTCTGCGCCAAAGCTCTTTCGCTCAGCATCGTGGCAAGCTGCTGCGCCAAGGCCAAAGCACCGGGCAAATCAGCTTTGTTGATGACGAATAGTTCGGAAACCTCCATGATACCAGCCTTGAGCAGCTGTATCTGGTCTGGTCCATGGGGCGAAAGTAGCAGTACGGTAGTATCGGCAACCGTGGCAATCTCCACTTCTGCCTGCCCCACCCCCACCGTCTCGAGAATCAATACCTGGCAACCGTAGGCTTCCAGGACCCGGCACGCCGAACCGGTGGCGGCAGCCAAGCCGCCCAGGCAACCGCGATTTGCCATGCTACGAATGAAGACCTCCGGATCGGCAGTGTGAGCTTGCAAACTGATACGATCGCCCAGGACGGCTCCCCGCGAGCAGGGCGAAGAAGGATCGATCGCCAGGACTCCCACCCGCTCACCAGTTGCGCGAATAGCGCTGACCAGCTGGCCGATCAGCGTACTTTTACCAACTCCGGGCGGACCAGTTATGCCGATACGAAAAGCGCGATCAAGCCGCAAACCAGGCAACTGTGCCAGTGCAGCCGGATCACGGTTTTCTATCAAGGTGAGGAAACGTCCGCATGCCCACCGGTCACCAGCACTGACCCTCCGGGCTAATTCCTCGTAACTGCTCACCAGGGTCGCTTTCTGGCCTAGCCTGCTCGGGGCGACTATTCGCTAGCGCACCGCTAATTCGGCGCGCGCTATCACCATGCGCAAAGCCTCACTGGTACCTTCGTAGATCTCGGTAATCTTGGCATCACGCATGAGGCGTTCCACGGGAAACTCCTTGGTGAAACCGTAACCGCCATGGATCTGTACCGCTTTATTGGTCACTTGCATTGCCACCTCGGAGGCAAAAAGCTTGGCAATCGCGGCAATTCGCGTATGATCCTCACCAGCGCTCTTGAGCGCAGCAGCTCGCCAGCAAAGCAACCTGGCCGCTTCGATATCGGTATTCATATCGGCCAGATAAAACTGAATAGCCTGGTGTTCAGCTAGTGGCTTACCGAAAGTCTCACGCTGCTTGACGTACTGCACACAAGCATCCAGCGCTGCTTGCGCGATACCGATCGCCTGAGCGGCGATACCGATACGCCCCCCATCGAGCGTCCACATCGCTATTTTGAAACCCTCACCTTCTCCGCCTAGCCGATTTTCTACCGGAACTCGGCAATTTTGAAAGATGAGTTCATAAGTCGCTGAGCCCCGGATGCCCAGCTTGTCTTCCTTTTTGCCGAAAGTGAACCCGGGCGTCCCCTTCTCGACAATCAGGGCAGTGATCCCCTTGTGACGCAAACCAGGATCGCCAGTCGTGTAAACAATATAAGTATCGGCATAAAAACCATTGGTCACCCACAACTTGGTGCCGTTCATGACATAGCTATCACCTTCGCGTCTGGCCTGACAGACCAGAGCCGCCGCATCAGTGCCGGAATTAGCTTCCGAAAGACTGTAAGCGCCAATCTTCTCACCGCGGCAAAGCGGTACCAGGAAGCGCTGTTTCTGCTCCGGTGTACCAAACCGGGAAAGCGGCGCGCTGGCCAGCGAAATCTGCACTGACATGGTGACACCGGTAGAGGCGCAAGCCCGGCATACTTCTTCCAGGGCCAGCACGTAATCCAGATAGGACCCGCCCATACCGCCATACTGTTCCGGGAAAGGAATTCCTAACAGATCATTACTGGCTAACGCCCGAAACTGGCGCAAGGGAAATTCCTGATCCTTATCCGCAGCTGCCGCATGTGGCGCTATTTCACGTTCTGCTAACTCGCGCACCATTTCCCGCAGCATGCGCTGTTCTTCTGTCAGTTCAAAATTCATGCCGCATTGTACCATTTCTCTTGCTACATTTTCACTTAGCACGTCGCTAACACCCGCTCGTGTTTTGGCCCCAGCAGCGCTCGCGAGATCACGATTTTTTGAATTTCCGACGTGCCCTCATAGATTTCTGTCACCTTGGCATCGCGATAATAACGTTCTACTGGAAATTCCTCGGTATAACCGTAACCACCATGGATTTGCACCGACTCGCTAGCCGCCTCGCAAGCCACGCGGCTAGCCAGCAGCTTGGCCATCGCGCCTTCAGCACTGTGTGGCAGACCGCGGTCTTTCAGCCAGGCGGCACGGTAGGTAAGCATCCTTGCCGCCTCGATGCGCGTTGCCATCTGGGCTATCTTCCATTGAATGGCTTGAAACTTGGCAATGAGCTGACCGAAGGCCTCGCGCTCTTTGGCAAAACGCTTTGCTGCGTCCAGCGCTGCTTGCGCGATACCGATCGCCTGCGCTGCGATACTGATACGCCCCCCATCGAGCGCCCACATCGCTATTTTGAAACCCTCACCCTCCGTGCCAAGCACGGCGGCATCCGGCACCTGGCAATTGTTGAGCACCAGATCGAAAGTCTCGGAGGTCCGGACACCCAGTTTGTGCGTCTGGCGATCGACGGTCAAACCAGCGCAATTGCCCTCGACCAGAAAAGCGGTTATCCCCGAGGCGCCGGTAGTTCCCATGGCGGTTCTGGCAAACAGCAAAAAGAGGCCAGCGCTCTGGGCGTTGGTGATCCATTGCTTGACACCGTTCAAGATCCAACCATTACCTTGACGCTCGGCACGCGTTCGCAAAGCAGCAGCATCCGAACCACAGTGCGGCTCGGTCAGAGCAAAAGCGCCAATCCACTCACCTCGGGCAAGTTTGGGTAGATAACGAGCCTTCTGCTCGGCAGTACCCATTTCGAGCAGTGATCGGGCATGGGCCGAAACATGCACGCTGCAGGCACAAGCCATGCCAGCATCATGGCGCGCTAATTCTTCAATAGCCAGGACATAATCCAAAAAGGAACCGCCGCCGCCGCCATACTCTTCGGGCAACGGCAAGCCCAAGATGCCGATATCACTCAAACGCCGAAAAACTTCCACCGGAAAATGCTCGGAGCGATCCCACTCGGAAACGTGAGGATCTATCTCGCGCTCGCAAAAGCTGCGCACCAGACTGACTAGTTCTACTTGTTCCGAAGTCATTTGCTGATTCATCGGGCAGCCACCAAACCAGGAGCATAATCATAGAAACCGCGCCCCACTTTCTTGCCCAGCAATCCGCCCTGAACCATCTTGCGCAGCAACATGGCCGGGCGATACTTGTCCTCGCCGAGATCGCGCTGCAAGACTTCCAGGATATAGAGGCAAGTATCCAGACCGATGAAATCGGCTAGCGCAAGTGGTCCCATGGGATGATTCATGCCGAGCTTCATGACCATGTCGATGTCCTCCTTGGTGGCAATGCCTTCCTGCAAACAGAAGATCGCCTCGTTGATCAGCGGCAGCAGTACACGGTTGGAAATGAAACCCGGAGCATCATTGACCGTCACGGGAGTCTTACCCAACGCTTGCGCTGTCTCCATCACGATCTGATGAGTATCATCACTGGTGAGCAAACCTCTGATGACCTCTACCAGCTGCATGACTGGCACGGGATTCATGAAATGCATCCCGATGAAGCGCTCCGGATGACTGATGGAAGCAGCCAGCTGGGTGATTGGCAAACTACTGGTATTGGAAGCAAAGATGGCAGTCGGACGGCAAAGCTCATCGACTTGCTTCCAGGCCTGCTGTTTGGTATCCAAGCGTTCAACAATAGCTTCGATCACCAGATCGGCTTCGCTGATTACCGACAAATCGGGTGTCCAGGTAAGATTACGCAGCGTAGCAGCACGTTCTTCAGCGGTACTTTTGCCCTTGTCTACCGCCCTGGTCAACAGCCGCTCGGTCAGCGCGCGCGATTTGTCCAGTTGCAAGGGAACCACATCATATATGACGGTAGAAAACCCATGAGCGGCAAATACCTGGGCGATGCCCGAACCCATTTGGCCGGCACCTGACACGGCGACTTTACGAATGTTCATCGGCGCATATTCTCCACAATGACGGCATCACCCTGAGCGGAACCCGAGCAGATGCCTGCCACCCCATAACGTTTACCGGTGCGAACTAGCTCATGAGCCAAGGTAGCTACAATGCGCGCCCCCGAAGCTCCGATCGGGTGTCCCATGGCCACCGCGCCACCATTGACGTTAACTCGCTCCCTGATAGCAGCCAGCCCGGTTTCGGAAACCCGATCGACCCTTACCTTGCCATCCGCGACCTTGGCATAACCCACCGCGGCGCCGACCAGTGAGCGCTCCGCTGCCAGTATCCTGGTACTGGTAAGAGTAACGGAGGCAAAGGCTTCATTGATTTCTAGCAGATCTACCTGCTCCAGCGCTAATTTAGCTCTTGCCAAAGCATTCTGGATAGCTAGCGCTGGAACTACATGCAGGTACGGCGGATCAGTGGCCACAAACCCGTACCCGACAATAGCCGCCAGGGGCTGTAGTCCCAACTCCTCTGCCTTGCGCTCACTGGTGAGCACCAGAGCGCATGCTCCATCATTGACGCCGGGCGCGTTGCCAGCCGTGACGGTGCCATCAGTGGCGAAAACCGGCTTCAGTTTAGCCAGCGCCTCGCTGGTGGTATCGGATCTGATGCTCTCGTCGCGCGTAAAAGTCAGTGGCGCTTTTTTGCCTTGCGGAATGGTGATGGGCAAAATCTCTTCGGCAAACTTACCGGCTTCCCAAGCCGCATGAGCAAGCTGGTGGCTGCGGGCGGCCCAGGCATCCTGCTCCTCGCGGGAGATCCCGTACTCCTTGGCTACCGTACTGCCATGCTGCCCCATGTGAACGTCATGGAAAGCACACCACAAGCCATCATGAATCATGCCATCGAGCAACTCGCCGTGGCCCATCCGATAGCCTTGGCGAGCCCTGGTCAAGTAATAGGGCACATTAGACATGCTCTCCATCCCGCCCGCCACGAACACTGTGCCATCACCCAGGCGTTGAAATTGCTCGGCCAACGTAATGGCACGCATGCCAGAAGCACAGACTTTGTTAACAGTCAGACTATTCACCGTTACCGGCAGACCGGCTTGCAATGCCGCCTGTCTGGCGGGAATTTGCCCCACTCCAGCCTGCAGTACCTGCCCCATGATAACGTTGTCCACCAGATCGGGAGCAAGATTGATGCGCGTCAGCGCCTCTTTTATCACCTTGGCGCCCAGTTCGACTGCCGAAAAAGAGGCAAGTGCGCCGCCGAGCTTGCCAAAAGGGGTGCGCACTGCGCTCACGATGACGGTCCTGCCATTATTTTGCCCAGTTGACATCTTCGTCAGATCCTCCATTGGATTATAGGTCCCCCAGTCTACCACGCCATAAGGGAATATTAACTGATGTTTTGCTGTTCTTTAGCGTCAGGTATTATCAGTCGTCGCCACTGCTGGAGTTTCGCTTTCACGTCTGGCTGAGAAAAGCAAGCCGCAAACGCCGCTCGCTCATGCAGAAAATCATTCTCCGCCATTCGCCGCAAACAAGCCCTGGTCTGCCGAATAGCATGAGCATCGCGCTGCGCTAGCTCGCTTGCCCAGCGCCACGCGACCGTCGATAGCTCGGCTGCTGCTACTACTGCATTAACCAGCCCCCAAGACAGCGCCGTCGCGGCAGGAATGACCCGGCCAAATAACATCAGCTCCGAAGCTCGCGCCAATCCTATCAGCATCGGGCAACGCTGCGTACCGCCAAAGCCTGGCAAAATCCCCAGGCGACTTGCCGGGTAGGAAAAAGTCGCATGCTCGCTGGCTATGCGAAAATCACAGGCGGTCGCCAGCTCCAGGCCGCCGCCGAAACATATTCCATTGATCATGGCAATTACCGGACAAGGAAAGTTCCAGATGCTGGTGGTGAGTTCTTGTCCCAGGCGCGAGAATTCCCAGGCTGCGGCAGTATCCAATTCGGCCAACTCTTTGAGGTTGGCTCCAGCCGAAAAAGCCTTGCTACCTGCCCCGGTCAATAGCAGAATGGCTAACGCTGGATCTCGTGCCAGTTCCGCTAGCAGTTGCGAAAATTCCGTAAGTAATCGGCGATCGAGAATATTGAGACCGCTAGCATCGGTCAGCGTCAATAGAGCGAATTGACCAGCTCGTTGCAGTGATAAGCGCGTAGACACCATAATCTTCTAGCTAAGCTCGAGAAATTTAGCAAGAGTTGGTCGGGAAGATAATATATACTTAATAGGGACTTCACCTCACAAAAAGGTGATACTATCCTCGCCCCTAATTCTGCAGTAGAGATTCCGCCAGGTTGAGCAATCGCGAGGATCAGCGGCGCGAACTCATTTAGGAGACTGACCGTGAGATCGATTTTTCACATCGTCTTGGCCTCGTTCATGTTGGCTGGCTGTTATCAATCCATACCGTTAGCAAAGAGCCCTGATATTACTGGAAATAAATCTAACAGCCAACAATTGTTATCCCGAGCTGGCGCAGATTCACAAGCTGCTGTCAGCACTAAACTGCCCGAAACCAAGCTTGCTGCAGCGAACTCGCCGGCAGCGCCGCAGACAGCGGAGCTGACTGCACCACCGGTGGTCAATCCCTGGGGCCCGCTGCCTGCCGAACCGCAGACCGCAGAGGATCTCGGTGCTGCCATGCAG
>JACQUT010000183.1 GCA_016267585.1 Cyanobacteria bacterium NC_groundwater_1444_Ag_S-0.65um_54_12 | reverse complement strand
GTCATATTAGTTTCAGCGCAGGCATCGAGGGTAACTCTATCTCCGATTTTTACCTTGATATTCTCTTTACGAAGGCGCGACCTGACCTGGCAAGCATACTCTTTGCCTTGCCAGCGTACGGTAAAAAGACTCGAGACGCGGCGGGTCACGACAGCTCGGTCATCAGAAGCGTCGATCTTGGACATCTAGCTCTCTAGTTTCTGCGGCATGCCGCCTTGAGTTGTCCACAAGCTGCGCGAATCTCGGCGCCGCGTGCTCTGCGCAGAGTTACACGCTTGCCAGCGCTCTCTAATAGTTGCTGAAACTGGGCGATCGCCTCCGGCGTAGTCGCCTGAAATTCGGTATCCGTGGAATTGTAAGGAATCAAATTGATATGCACGGGAATACCATGCAAGTAGGTGATTAGCTCGCGCGCTAGTTGCGGCTGATCGTTAATGCCGCGAAGCATCACATACTCGATGGTCAGTCGGCGACCTGTCAGTTCCAGGTAATGTTTAATAGCTAGTCGTAAATCCGCCAAAGGGTAACGTCGGTTAATTGGCACCAGAAAATTACGCAATTCGTCATTAGGGGCATGGAGCGAGACTGCTAGCGTAAGTTGTAAACGTTCGGTTGCCAGACGTTCCATCTGCGGAATGATACCCACGGTCGAAACCGTAATATGACGCATCCCGATTCCCAGTTCACGATTCAGCAGTTGTACTGCTTTGAGCGTTTCTGGATAATTCAAGAGTGGCTCTCCTAGCCCCATGAAAACTACGTGCGATACCCGCAGTCCAGCGGTATTTTGTAGCTGTATCACCTGTTCTACCATTTCAGCAGCGAGCAGGTTTCGCGCAAAACCGGAAAGCCCAGTTGCACAAAATCGACAACCTACCGCACATCCCAATTGCGTGGATATACAGGCGGTAACCCGGCTATAAGGATCTTTTATATATTCAGGTTGCGAGAAATAACTAGCGGGATTTTGATAGTCGAACTGTGGCAGTAATACCGACTCGATCATTCCATCTGACGCGTCAAAAAGAAATTTTTGTGTATGATCTACGGCCTTTTCGATTTTTATGAGCTTGAGCGTGCTAGCGGTGACCGAATTCTTCAATAATTGGCGGCGAAAATCTTTGGGTAAGTCGGTCATGGCTTCTATATCGATAATTCTGCGCATAAAGAGCCAGTTAGCAAGCTGATTGCCCCGATATTCGTCCACACCCAGGTGTCGGGCCAGCTCCCGAAGTTCGCCAGTTTCCAAGCCGAGTAAATGGATCATGTGCTCACTGTTGCTTTGCGAAATCTCGCAATGAAAAACCCTTCTGTTCCATGCCGTGATGGCAAGATCTGCATCATGCCATCCGCTGTGTCATGTTGCCACTGTGCTGGTAAGGCGAATTGCAGATCGCTGGTCCGAAACTGCGGCTGTCTGGCCAAAAAAGTATTTACTACTTCTTGATTTTCTTTTCGACTGATTGTGCAAGTCGTATAAACCAATATCCCACCCGGCTTGATACAGGTAGCAATGGCTTCTAGCAATTGTAGCTGCAGATCAGCGAGCTCCGCTAGCTGGGTTGGCAAGCTGCGCCAGCGTGAATCCGCCTTGCGATATAACGTACCAAGGCCACTACACGGTGCATCTACCAGGGCTCGATCGACTAGTGATGGTAGATTGGCTTGTCCAGGCTGTTGTAGCAATTGAATGCTCAAAATGCCCAAGCGCCGGGCATTTTCTTTTACCAGAGCGAGACGGCTACCATTCGGCTCTATTGCCAATACCCGGCCAGCATCTCCCATAAGTTCGGCTAGATGAGTCGCTTTACCGCCTGGCCCGGCGCCAATATCCGCTATTACCTCACCAGCTTGCGGAGCTACGACGCGTGATGCCAGCATGGCGCTTTCTCCTTGCACGTACCACCAGCCGTCACGATAGCCTGGGAGCCGTGAAACGGCAGGAAAAGCTGCGAGCGAGATTCCTTCGGGCGCGACTATACTCGGTTGTGCTCGCACGCCGGCAGCCGCTAAATGTTCAATCAGGGTTTCGCGAGACAATTTCCGGACATTGGTACGCAAACTGAAAGGAGGAGGTCTATTTTGCGCCTCAGCTAGCGCCTGAGCGGTAGCCAGGTCATATTCCCGTGCCCAAACTTCTATAATCCAGTCCGGGTAGGACCAACGCTCACCGATTCGTTGTATGGGATTGCTGGACCAGTTGAAATCATCCAAAGATAGTCCTGAAATTCTCCGGAGTACGGCATTGGTAAGTTTTGCGGCACCACCATGATCGCACCGGCGAGCGGCTGCCACGGCCTCAAAAATAGCGGCTCTAGCTGGAATGCGTTGCAAGAAAAGTAGCTGGTAGGCGCCTAAACGCAAGATATTGCGCACGGTAGGCTTGAGAGTACGGCCGGGTTTAGTTAAAACCTGATCGAGAACGCTATCTAGCGTGCGTCGCATGCGGGTAGTCCCATTCACCAGTTCAGTAACCAGACGCCGATCACGTTCCGACAAGCTGACCGGTAGCTTGTTCAGGGCCAGATTGGCAAAGGATCCACCCAGCTCGATATCTAGCAATAGCTGAAGTGCCCACTCGCGAGCTGGACTTACCAAGGATAAACTAGCTCCTGGCTCCTGAAGGGTTTTGGCGAAACGGTTTATATTGTAGAATAATCTAAACATGCGGCTTTTGCATTATAGCGACCTTGATGATCAGTTATAGCAGATAGATGTAGTGAAGTCATATATGAGCAAGGTGGAGTAGTTATTGTTTACTGGGTTGGTGCAGGAAACTGGAACGCTGATCGCTAGATCAAGTAATACCTTGACCATCAGTGCCGACTGCGCTAGTAAGTTGACGCTGGGTGAGTCTATCGCGGTACAGGGTGTTTGCCTGACAGTTACTCGTGTACAGTCTACTACTTTCGCAGTAGCTATTTCAGCCACTACGTTGCGCTTTACTACCGTAGGGTCTTGGTCTGCTGGACATTTCCTGAATTTAGAACGTGCGTTAGCACTGGGCGATCGTCTGGGCGGCCATATTGTAACTGGTCATAGCGATGGTGTGGGGCGCTTGCTGCGTAAAGAGAAACTCGATCACAGCTTGGTTTATTGGTTCGAAATTTCTGATGGGATCAGTGGTACGCTAATAC
>JACQUT010000163.1 GCA_016267585.1 Cyanobacteria bacterium NC_groundwater_1444_Ag_S-0.65um_54_12 | reverse complement strand
TCGATACCCTGATTCGTAATCAGCGTGCTGGTACTGCCTTCGACTATCGGATTTACCGTGACGGCAGCTATTTGTCGCTACGGATACCTTCCATGGCATTTACCGCGGTAGATATCTTTTCGATGTTCGTGATGTGGTGGCTGCTAGGCGTAGTCTTTCTTGGGCTGGGTACGTTCGTTGCGGTGGTGCGTCCTGGCGATCCGGCAGCACGGGCATTCTTGCTGTTTTGCCTGGTTTTTGCCTTGTTTTCACTCACCAACTTTGAAAGTGTAACCACCCGGTATTTTTCCTGGCCCAATATCCTGGCTCTGGCCTTCGGTGGATCAGCGGCTTGCCATCTAGCATTGCGGATGCCCCGAACACCGGGGTTCATCTCGACACATCCCGCTTTGACCGCTGTGCCCTTCTTGCCGGGATTTGCGCTAGCCGGTCTCACACTTATCTTCTATCAGCAACCGGCACTATGGAAACCTATCTACCTGGCGGATACCGTATTGATGGGACTAGGACTGCTCGCCCTTCCGGTGGCCGCCGCGGTAACTTGCTGGCACAGCGCTAGCGACACGGAACGTGCCCAAGGCGCTCTGGTACTGGCCGGAGCCAGCAGCGGCATAGTTCCAACCTTGGTAGTGACGTTAGCGGCTTTGGTAGGAATTTCGATTCCTGGCAGTGAAGCAGCTTATCTCCTCACGTTACTCTTCCCGGCAGCACTCGCTTATGCCATTGTGCGCTGGCGTCTCTTCCATGTGGAAGTAGTGATCAAGCGAACACTGGTATATGCTTTGCTGACTGCTACTTTGGCCACCAGCTATTTTGTAATCACCGCGGGCTTGATGGCCCTGTGGGGGGCCAGTAATGCGCGCTGGGTCGATGTGTTAGCTGCTGCGGCAGTGGCAGTTATTTTTGCTCCCCTGCGTGATCGCACCAAGACCGTGGTAGATCGTCTTTTTTTCCGGCAGGGCTACGAGCTGGGGCGATCGCTATCCGATTTTGCGGAGCGCGCCAGACGTACTTTTGATCCACAAGATCTCTTGTCAGCATATGCTGTAGCGCTAGAGGAATCGCTGCACCCCCAGGAATTGGCAGTCTTCCTGAAAGAAGGTAATCGCTATGTCTTGCGTTGGGGAGAATTGCCTAAATCCCCGGTTCTGAGAGTCCCCATGCGTCTCAAAGAGGAAACCGGCGTGGTATTCCTGGGGCCACGCCGCTCAGATCTTCCTTACAAGGCCATCGATCGTCAGCTAATAAACAATTTATCAGGACAACTGGCTTTGTGGCTCGAGAATGCTGCCCTGTTCGCCCAGGTAGCGCAACAGGAACGTATTCGCCGTGAGCTGGAAA
This sequence comes from Cyanobacteria bacterium NC_groundwater_1444_Ag_S-0.65um_54_12, assembly GCA_016267585.1. Taxonomy (GTDB): domain Bacteria; phylum Cyanobacteriota; class Sericytochromatia; order S15B-MN24; family VGJW01; genus JACQUT01. The sequence goes on along the minus strand of JACQUT010000163.1, from coordinate 3,304 downwards.
TCGCTCGTGAGGTGCAGGCTGGCTTCTTGCCGGGACAGTTGCCGGATATAGCGGGCGTGGCGATCGCCGCCTGCACTTATCCAGCGCTTGAAGTAGGCGGCGATTTCTATGACGTCTTACCGGTAGATGATAGATACTTGGCAATCCTGGTCGGTGATGTTTCGGGTAAAGGAGTTCCTGCTGCCTTGCTGATGGCGATGACAGTCATGATCTTCAGATCGCTAGTCAAAGGGGATCCTTCACCCGCCGCGGTACTGACGCGTGCTAACGATCTGATCGCTTTGAATCGTCCCTCTAAAAAGATGTTCGTCACAGCTTTCTACGCGCTGCTCGATCGCCACGAGCGAACGCTTGTCTATGCCAATGCTGGGCAGCCTTTTCCGATTACTTCAACCGGTTCTTTGCAGGCCAAAGGCATGGCTTTAGGAGTAATACCATGCGTGACTTATGAAGAATTTTCCCGGCAGCTGGTTCCTGGTGAAACCATAATGTTCTATTCCGATGGTGCGGAAGATGCCATAAATCCACAAAGAGAATTCTTTGGGCGAATGCGCTTGGAAAATGTACTCAGCACCTGCTGGGACAAGACCCCCAGCGATGCTCAAAGCGAGGTATTGCGCACCATCAGAGAATTTGCCGGAGAAACCGATCCTTATGACGATATTACCCTGTTGACGGTGCAGGTAGCCTAGATCCAATGCCACTGAATGACGGTTTCTGAACGCCGATTGTAAGGCTCGCTGCGCCTGGGATTTGGGGCCCGACCAAGCTAAGCGGCGGGCCGAATAATCCGCTCCGAACGGCAGATTTTCAGCAGCCTGTTAATAGCTAGGTGGCTGGTAGCTGCCGTAAGGCTCCGGAACATAGCTGCCATAGGGTTCTGGCTTATAGCTGCCGTAAGGCTCCGGAACATAGCTGCCATAGGGTTCCGGTTTGTAGCTGCCGTAGGGCTCCGGAACATAGCTGCCATAGGGTTCCGGTTTGTAGCTGCCGTAAGGCTCCGGAATATAGCTGCCATAGGGTTCTGGCTTATAGCTGCCGTAGGGTCCCGGTGTATAAATAGGAGCCGGACTATCCGGCTGGTGAACCGGCGGTGTGGGAGTGTAGCTAGGATATGGGACCAGTTGCGGTCGTTCACGTTGCAGGATAATATCTTCTTCTTCTATTCGGTTATCCTGTCTCCGGCTCTTGGCACGACCCTCCAAGCGATTGTTTCGTTCAAAGAGTGTCAAAGTGCTCTCTGCTGGCATGTCTGGACGAACATCGAACTTAATAGTCAGTTCTATCCGTGCGTGTCCTTGATCATTAGCTGCTTGAGCCATCCCTTGATTGATTTCGTTTAAAATAGTTCCCTCGCCACGTCCCACGGTTTCGAAACCGCTCGGGTTCGCATACCCTACGGTAACAAACACTCGAGAGCCTTCGATTCGAACATCCATTTCTGGAATAACTCCGTCCCGTTTAGCTTCAGCTAGATCTACGAACCAGTGACCAGAAAAGCGCTGAAAATCCGCCGGAGCTGCCTTTGCTGCTTCATCAGGCGCATTTGCTGCGGTATCTGAACTAGAACTATCCGCTGTTGCATTCCCCGGTGCTGCCAACAGTGCCTTCAAGGCAGCTGGATCACAACCGGTAATGGCTACTAGCGCCAAACTAAGAGCCACGATTCGCTTTAGCTTTTTCATTGTTTTATTCTCGCTTCTCATTCTTCAATCACGATTGCTACCCTGATGAGCTTCATTTTCAACGATTGCCCTTGCGAGGAAAGTTAGTACCCTTACTCTGACGATATGAAGTTCCTCACAGTGCCTTACGATTCCTGGGCTTCTTGTTATCATTCCCCAAGGAAGCGCATTATCTAACAACCGGAACAACCAACCGCATCTTGGCAGCGCATATCGCCTCACGACTTTTTCGGAGGCAGCAAGACGACTGGGAATCGATCTGGAGCGGTATGACCGCAAATCACTCGAATTTGCGCTCCTAGAGGCTGGCCTTGCGGATGCGTCGGCCTATGATAGTGTCCGTTGCAAGGAGTAGAATGGCACAAAAAAGCCCACGCTAATCAGGAATGGAACAGTGCTGGAACATACTATTCTAGAAGCCAATGAGCGAGTGCGGGTGGCAGCTGAAAGCCTGAACGCGATTGTAACGGAAGTACGACGCGTAATAGTGGGACAGAATGCACTGCTGGATCGCCTCCTAATTGCACTGTTAGCTGACGGCCATCTCCTGCTGGAAGGGGTTCCCGGCCTGGCTAAAACTCTTAGCATCAGCACAATGGCCAGTATAATTCAGGCAGAGTTTAGCCGCATACAATTTACCCCTGACCTTCTGCCTGCGGATATCCTCGGCACCTCCATTTTCGATGCCAAACGCGGACGCTTCATGACCAAGCGCGGGCCCATTTTCGGCAATCTCGTTCTGGCTGATGAAGTAAACCGTGCTCCGGCCAAGGTACAGAGCGCGCTGCTGGAAGCGATGGCCGAACGTCAAGTTACTATCGGTGGCGAGACCATGCAACTGCCATCACCCTTCCTGGTAATGGCCACCATGAACCCGCTCGACAACGAGGGAGTGTACGCGCTTCCGGAAGCGCAACTGGATCGCTTCATGCTCAAGGTAAAGGTCAATTACCCTAACAAGTCCGAGGAACTGGAGATCATCGAACGAATGAGTGTCAAGCGCGAGATTATTCTAGAAAAATTGGGAACGCCCCAGCTAATTCTCACGGCCCGGAAGCTAATAGAAGAGATAATAATCTCGGACAAGATCAAGAAATATATAGTCGATCTGGTCTTTGCCACCCGTTATCCCAAGGAGGCTGGTTTCGAGGACTTGACTGCCTTTATTGCGTATGGTGCTTCCCCGCGCGCTAGCATCTATTTGGCTCAAGCGGCCAAAGCTCATGCCTTCTTGCGAAAACGTTCCTATGTCTTGCCAGATGATGTAAAGGCAGTGGCGCCAGATGTCTTGCGACATCGTATCCTTCTTACTTACGAGGCAGAAGCGGAAGAGATCACGGTAGAAGCCATCATCAGGCGTCTGCTAACTATGAAAGTGCCATGATGCGTTCACGCCAGCAGTTAAAAGACGCTTCCTCGGCGATCGCCCACCCCGCCCCGGCTGCCATCACCAAACTGATCCGGCGGCTAGAAATCTCGAGCGAGCGTTTGGTACGTTCTATCTTGGCTGGCGAATATCAGAGTGTCTTCAAGGGGCGCGGGATGTCCTTTGAAGAGGTGCGAGAATATCAAGAAGGTGACGATCCGCGCAATATTGACTGGAATGTCACAGCGCGCAT
>JACQUT010000165.1 GCA_016267585.1 Cyanobacteria bacterium NC_groundwater_1444_Ag_S-0.65um_54_12 | reverse complement strand
GGCTAAGCCGCCTCGCTCCGTCCAGACCGTTTCCCGATCGTCCTTGGCCAGAGAGGGGATCCCCTTCGGCGCGAAGCGCCGGGGGAGAGTGGCCAAGGTCGATCGGGAAACGGTCTAGTGGATCTGCCAGGCGCGTTGCAGCTATGTTGGCGTTGATAGTCGGCTTGCCGACAGTATTGTTGATAGCCGCTGATCTGCGGGAGTTGGCTCGGGACCGAGCCTTTGTCCGTGCTTCGCTTCTCCTGGCTCATCGCACGCAAGTGGCAGCACTGGCCAGTGATATCGCCAGCCAATTGCGGAGACGCTTGGCACGTCTCCATCCGCCCCATGATGCCGCAGAGGGGGCACGTTTGGCAGCGGAACTATCAGAAGAGAAGCCTTTTGTGCGGGAGACTTTCTGGATCGATCAGGAAGCAAGGCTAGGCGGAACCATTCCTTTGCCGGCCCCCGGGAAAATAGCGGATCTGCCGCAGCCAGTTGGCGCCGGTGATCCACTGGCAGCGGACGCTGCCTTGCGTGAGGGTACACACTCCGAGTATGCGTTGCGAGATCGTGATGCTGCCACTGGGGCTTATCGCCGAGCTTTGCTCTTGTCGCGTGAAGTTGGCGTTCGTACCCAAGCGTCATTTAGCCTGGGTCGCCTGGCTGAACAAGCTGGCAAGCCAGTCGAAGCAGCTACTTTTTATCGTGCCGCTGCGCAATTGCTTGGCGATAGTCGTAATGCAGCAGGCATCCCTTACGGGTTGATTGCGGAATTGCGCCTGGCAGCCATTGCTCCTGAACTTTCAGATATTGCCAGCTTACGCTCCAGGCTTGCCGTGGCGCTTGCCCCGGATGAAGCCATGGCCTTCAGCGCATACTTGGACCGTAATCTGAGACAGGCAGGTAGCGGGGCGGAAATTCGCTCGAATAAAGCGCGTGCCGCACCGTCCGGTCCGCTGCCAGCTATCTTGGCCGGAGATCTGCAAGAATTAGTTTGGCCGGCTATTCGCGGTCGCGATTTTCAGCTTCCAGCCTGGGTCAGGGTAGCAGGACCTGATGGTCTGCGCCTTTATGGAGTAGCTGGGACGTTGCTAGATGGCTATGTTGGCTTCCGGGTCGATTTATCAGCTATCTCGGCGGTCCATGTTCCACGTTGGGCCAAGCGTGTAGGGTTAGATCCAGCAGCTCACGCAGCGTTGCACGTCGAGGGGGGTAGCGCGACCAGCTCGCTGGAAGCGATTCTTGAGCCACCTTTCGAGTTCATGCGAGTCACTATTCAGTTAAAGGAAGATGCAGTCGATCAGCGGCTTGCCGCACAATCCAGGCGCAGTTTGGTCGCGCTTGGCTTGATTTTGCTTACCATAGGTGCCGGTGCTTGGGCGCTGTATCGCGGAATAAGCCGAGAATTGACCTTTGCCAGGATGCAAGCCGCTTTTGTGGCAGGTGTCTCGCACGAATTAAAAACTCCCCTGACCGCCATCAAGATGTATGCGGAACTGCTAGCCTTGGGTCTAGCAAAAGTACCAGAGAGCGCTGCGAGCATCGTGCTGGCCGAAAGTGATAGGCTGGCTCGCCTCATTGATCGAGTACTGGATTTTGCGCGTATCCAGCGTGGTCTCAAGATCTACAATCCTACAATGGTCGTGGTTGACGAAATAATAGACGAGGCATTGGTAATTCTGGAACCGCTGATTTCGGAAGAGAGCTTTCAGGTAAAAATAGTCGCTGCAACAAAATTGCCGCCAATCTTCGCTGATCGCGACGCTCTATTGCAAGTTATTCTCAATTTACTTTCCAACGCCCGCAAATTTTCTGGTGCGGCGCGCCAGATCTCGATAAGGCTGGAGGCGACGGAAAATGAATTCTTGTTGGCAGTAACCGATCAAGGTTGTGGGATCCCCCAGCGAGAAATTCGCCGTATTTTCGAACCTTTTCATCGTGCGGTGCCTCCTGATGGACCAGCCGGAAGCGGCTTAGGTTTGTCACTGGTAAGGGAATACGTCACTGCCCATGGCGGCAGGATCACGGTAAGCTCGGAGGTGGGCAAAGGCAGCACTTTTCAGGTCTACTGGCCAATCGGGTCGAACAAGACCATGCCAGATGGAAGCAACGTCAGCGTTAACGGAGACTAGGCGAATTGAAGCGAACGCCTTATATCCTGGTGATTGAGGACGAGGCCGCTATTCGACGTGGCCTGGTAGAAGTACTGGAAGCTAAGGGTTACCGTGTGGTAGCTGTATCGTCTGGCTTGGAAGGCTTATCCTTGGCAATCGATCCAATGGAGCCACCGCAGCTGGTTTTATTAGATCTCATGCTTCCCGGTATTAGCGGTGCCGAGATATTGCAGGAAATACGTCGCTGTGCGCCGCAGTTACCCGTCATCATCATTACGGCCAAGGGGCAGGAACGCGATAAAGTGCTGGGTTTTGAGCTTGGTGCTGATGATTACGTGACAAAACCGTTCAGTATTCTTGAACTACTAGGTCGGGTTAGCGCCGTGTTGCGTCGGACCAACGGAGTGCTCGATAGAGCTGTTAGCGTAGGGCTAGTGATTATCGGTTTGGCAACCGTCGATTTTGATCAAATGGTTCTGCTGCGTGATGGCATTGCCAGAGAGCTTTCCGTCAAGGGTTTTGAACTTTTGCATTGTTTATTGCGACATCGCGGCAAAGTAGTATCGCGGGACACCCTCATGGATGAAGTGTGGGGGCAAGAGGCAATACTTAACAGTCGCACCATCGATAATTACATCGTTAAATTGCGGCAGTTGATAGAACCAGATCCTAATGATCCTCACTACTTGCATACGGTACATGGTGCTGGCTATCGCCTGATTTTGTAGATTTTTCAGGCAAGCTTTCAGCAAAAGATATTTTGGCTTCCAGGGCGGTTGGAATAGTGAAACGGAAAGTGGTTCCTTTTCCTATTTCTGACGTGACGGTAATCTGACCGCCATGCGCTTCTACTGCTGCTTTGGCAATGGTTAGCCCGAGCCCTGAGCCACCTGATCCTTTGATGCGTGCGCGGTCCCTGCTTACGCGGAAAAAGCGATCGAAGATATGCGAAAGATCTTCCGTGGGAATTCCGATACCATTATCGGTTATTGCGAATTCCCAGGAATTGTCGAGATGAAGCGCCGTCAAGATGACTGTTCCGCAATCTTGAGTGTATTTGATACCATTACCTAGCAAATTGACAAAAACCTGCCGTAGTCTTACCCGATCCGCAGTTAGCGGTATTTCACCCGGAATCCGCAATACGAGCGCGATTTCTTTTTGCCGAGCTTGCGGAGTGACAGTAGCGATCGCTTCATCGATCACCCTGGTGGCATCTAGCGATTGGATATTTAGACCGGTATTTTTGGAATTCAACTTGCTTACATCCAGGAGATCGTTTACTAGCTGATGCATGCGATTTGCTTCGGCAGATATATCGTTCGTGAAACTCTCTATCGATTCAATAGCACATTCTAGCGAGGCAAAGTCCTCTGTATTGCCATTTTTCTTGGCAATATTGGCAAAATCCCGTGCATCTTTCAGAATATCCAGGACATTTTCTACCAGGACTTTCATGCTCGTCACGGGAGTGCGCAATTCATGGG
>JACQUT010000164.1 GCA_016267585.1 Cyanobacteria bacterium NC_groundwater_1444_Ag_S-0.65um_54_12 | reverse complement strand
GTTATAGAAGTGTTAAATGTATTCTTGCTATTTTTTCTGATATGAGTCAAGAATTATCGAGCGCTTTGCTAATCCTTCCCACCTGAAACTGCGCATAAATGAATCTATCACGCGCTAGCAGCTCGACTGCCAACCCGTCTTCGGGAACTATTTCGGGAATTTCGCCCGGAAGGTGTCGCACGGCTAGAGTATTCCACCAGCAAAGGCGTGCCTCGTTTTTGGCCACGCGGACGATTTCCCGGTGGACTCGCACGAAGTTAGCTTCCGAGAACCAATCGAAAAGGTTAGAAAGATTGAAACGCGTGAATTCCTCGTCAGGAATCCTTGCCAGGTAACCTTCGAGATCGCCGTTGATCAGTTGAATTCGATCGAGGCGGGAGCGCAAGATCTCGTGATGCTCTGCCAGCAAATAGGGTGGCAAATATTCCTCGCGATAAAATTTACCTAGCAAGGTGAGCGCCATGAAGTAATTTTCTGCGAGGGGTAGGTCGGTCAAGAGGTGTTGCGCTCGTGCTCGAAAGCGCTTCCCGAATCCCCGGAAGTCGACATAGCGAAAGTGTGTCTGGTCTTTGGCGCGGCTAAGTACCGCTCGACTGAAGAAAATGTCGAAAAGCGATCGCCAGCGCAAACCATCCCAGTGCCGGCGGTAGAAAGACCGTTGCGCCTCTACATCAGGGCAAGCCATGAATTGATCGATCTTGGAACTGCCCAGTATGAGCCCTATGAGCTTGCCAAAGAGCCGCATATAACGTTCCAAGCGTCCAGCGAAGAGTACTCCCTGCATAATCATGCCGCGGTTCGCATCCCAGAACTGGCGTGACTCGGACGGTAGCTCGCCGCGCACGCGCTGATAGAGTTCGGTGCGGCGTGCTGACGCTCTTACCCCAAGAAGTTCGAGTTTTTCGCCATGATCCAGTACGCACAAGCAGGCCATCTTCAGGCGCAGTAAATGGTTTTGATTAGGGTTGAAATCCAGACCTACTATGGAGGCCGGATCGTGCAAAAGTAGTGCCAATGTGTTACAGCCACCAGACGTGATCGACAAGCAGCGATCGCCTGGCCCTACCTGCAAGGCAGCTTGCAGGACCAGCGGATCTTCCCAGCAGTTGGCATAGCCGATCAAACGGTGAAAAGGACGCTTCGCGATGTTGACAGTAAGCGACTGGGTAGCAGAGAGACGTGTGGTTCGGCTAACTCGCCTGCGGTGATTTTTGGCTGTCATGGTGATCAGGTATATACCCCATAATCTTCGTAGCCGTAGCCGACCCGGCTATCTCCAGAATTTAAACAGACAATAAGAAAGTCCAGATAATTAACAGCTAAATAACTAAATATAGAAATCATTTGCTGTTCTTAAGGGGAACATTTGATAGAGGGGAGAATAATGTTAGCACCGATCGTTGTTGGCCTGGGTCCTGCTAAATTCGGAAGGGAAACCTATTTTGCGCTCTCCGCTCCCAAGAAAATCGAAGAGCTTTTTTCGAGTGGCCCACAGAAAATAGTGAAATTGCGTCCCCCCGAAGTAGAAGCGGCGCAAAAGGCAGCCAGCAGGTTACCCATGAAGAACGTAGCAGACCACGTTTTCTTCCAGGTAGGAAACGATGCTTACGTAGTATCAGGCAGCGGCAACCCGTCTTGGTCCTTTGGTCGTGGTTTGATGTCAGGAAGCAAGATCACCTTCCAGGGACGAGAAGGCAGAGTGATCAGCATAAATGACCCCATCAACAGCCTCAAAGATAGTATCGGTATTGCAACCGGCAACGTTATTGGCTTGGCTGCTTTAGCACTCTTTGGCAAGTTGGTTAAACTTGATAATCTCAAGAGCATGCTTTCGGGTGGCGCCTTAGGGGGTATCGTTATCACCGCCCTTTTCGCCCTCTGGGGTGCCACGCGTCGGGTCGATGTGGGGGCGATGGGAAAATTTGGCGAGAGAATGCCAATGAATGAGGCCAGAGCAATCGCCGAGAGAAACGGGATGGATGATGTCTTCTTCCAGTCAGCTAATGGTGATGAGTACGTGGCATCAAGCCGTTCGGTAATGAAGAGTGATTTTGTCAGCAAGAACCGCTCAATAATCACGGCACAGCGTTGAGCATCTTGCAATCTTGACGGCAGAAGTGAACCAAACCATTAACAGGCACAGCAAGGAGTGATAATGTCTGCACCGGCAACCCGTTACCCTTTTGCCAGGCGTTGGTGGCTGTACCAAGCTGAACGCTTCCCGCTAGGCACGCATTTCATTGCGATCGCCCTCTTCTTCGCTTGTGCCTATTTTGGCGCCCAGGCCTTGGCCACGACTGGTCCGCTTCACCTCGGTAGCCGTGGCTGGGTGGCACTTGGCGTCACTTTCTTGACCATGCTGCTGTTGCGGGTCTGCGACGAATTCAAGGACTTTGCGGATGACCGGATAAACTACCCGGATCGGGTGGTACAACGGGGAATCGTGACCTTGTCAGAACTCAAGGTGCTCGGCGTGTTGATAGGCATTGCACTGATAGCTTGTAACTTGACCCTCGGTCGGGAAAGCTGTATGGCCTATGCCCTGGTCATAGGCTTTGTCTGGTTGATGCGCGTCGAGTTCTTCGTTGGTCCCTGGCTCAAGCGCCACATTTTCATTTATGCCCTGACCCACCAGGGAATAGTTCCCTTGCTCTGTCTCTATCTGGCGGTAGTGGCTCTTTTATCCTTCAAAGCAGTACCGCAGACTTTCTGGTTGGTGATATTGACGAGCGTCGGAATCGGTCTTTGCTTCGAGCTATCTCGTAAATTCCGTGCTCCCGAAGATGAGCTGGCCACCCTGGATACTTACACCAAAAGCTTTGGCCCGCGCGGTGCCGCAATCAGCGCTTTCTCATGCCTGGTGGCGGCCTTTATCGGTGGCTACTGGCTAAGTAATTTGCTCGATCTCGCCGCCAGTGTCCAGGGCACCTTGATCTTCGCTTTAGCTTGCGGTGCGATTGGCTATGTCGGTTACGCTGCGCTGCCCACGGCCCGCCGGGCCAAGCATGTCAAAAACCTCGCATCGCTCGCCATCGTGCTCAGCAATTTCGCGCTGGTAGCTGGCATGCTCAGCGTTCGAAACTTCATTTGGTAGCAAACCATGTCTTACCTGATTTTCCCGCAAGACCTCACCACTACAGCGGAATCGCAGCTAGGCGGCAAAGCTGTCAACTTGGTCAGGCTAGCTCAGCTGGGCGCGAGGGTGCCACGTTGGTTCGCCATCTCCACCGAAGCGTACCAGGTCGCACTGGTCGACTCCAGCATGGTAGATCAGGGGGAAAT
>JACQUT010000161.1 GCA_016267585.1 Cyanobacteria bacterium NC_groundwater_1444_Ag_S-0.65um_54_12 | reverse complement strand
TACCCTCAAAGTAAACGGTTTTTACAACCTCTGGGTCAAGAGTGGCGAGCTAGTGGCGAGCATGAGCATAGCAGCAGGAACGCAGACTATTATGACCGTCATGGGTAATGGACAGGCAAATGATGATGGCGACGGCGGTCCAGCAGCCGTCGCCGGTCTAGACGGTCCGACTGCAGTGGCAGCAGCCGGTGATGGCACGATTTACGTAGCAGATGGTGCTGCTGGAAAGATCCGAGCCATCGACCCCGCTGGCCTGGTCCGTACCATTCGCGATCGCTTGAACTTTCCACGCTCACTAGCTGTTGCTCCTGATGGTTCCCTCTATGTCGTAGAACGTCGTGGTAGCGAGTTAGGCAAACTTTCTCGTCTATCTGGCAATACTTTTGAACAACTGGCTACCGGCTCCCTGAAAGCTGTTGCCGTGGGGCCAGCCGGCCAAGTAGTTGCGCTCGAAGGGAACGAAATACGTCACATCGCCGGTCCAGCTGGTCTGCTGGTTGAAGGATTGACGAATGCCCGAGGACTCGGAGCAATCTCGCTGGCCTTTGCCGAAAATGGTCAGTTACTGATAGGCGGATCAGGTCTCATCTGGTCGGTGATAGGGAAAGAGATCAGTGTACTGGCCGGTAGTGGCACCGAACGATCGCCAAAAACAACAGCTCTGGCTGCACAACTAGGTACGATCACGGCGATAGCCTTCAACGCTGGTATTCCTTACTTTCTTGACGGTACAGCTGGTCTACTGCGCCGTATCGATACGGATGGCACTCTGACGACGGTAGCCGGTAACGGTTATCGGGGAAGCTATGGTTCAGAGGCACGCTTCAGCGGAAATGGACTGGCGCTAGGTGTCAGCTTGCAATCACCGCTGGGGCTCTGTGCTTTGCCCGCTGGCGGCTTGTTGATAGCTGATCGCGGTAACCATCGACTGCTCCGCTACCTGCCATGAAAAGGTGCAGACTCATGTGGCATTCGCTGACGGTAATCTTACATGCCAGGTGGTTGCGCAGGAAACCTTGGTTAATTTTGCTTTCCAGTATCATGGCGGTAGCGAGTTGCCGTCAGGGAATTTGGCCAGTTTTTGGACCGTCAGGTTTGACCAGCGCTCCGGTCATTTTGAGCATCACCCATTCCGCTCCGCTAGTAGTCGGCACTGTCCTGGATCGCTGGGGCCGGCCCGCCCCCGGAGTGAAGGTAAGGATTTACGAAGGTTATCACCTACCACTTGATGGCGTAACTCAGACGACCCCGTTGGACGGCGTCACGCAAACCACACCGCTTGATGGCGTAACTCAAACGACGCCTTTGGATGGCGTAACCCAAACCACACCACTGCAAGTGACAGGAAAAACTGGTTCGGATGGGCACTTTGCTTTGCGAGCGCCGGAACGCACGTTACTTTCACTGGAAGCAAGCGATGACCAAGGTGACAAAGCTGCGCGCCTGGATCTGCGGTTGACCAAGCATATTGCGCAGGTGGATGTCGGCAAGTTGCGCCTGGACTTGCCTGGTACGATCGTCGGCCGCGTAAAAATACCTCAAGGGAACGCGCTAGCTAGCACGGCCGTTTTCATCCCTGGCACCGACCAGGTGGTCCGTACCGATGCGGCGGGCAATTATCGCCTGGTAAAAGTCGCTGCGGGAACCGTACGGTTGGCTGCCATGCGATCACGTTTCCGCACAGCGGTGCTCAGCGACATCGCAGTGCGAGCAGGACAGGTTATCACAGCACCCGACCTGGTTTTGCATCCTGAACAGCCAGCTTTGACTTCTCTGGTGCCAGATAGCGCTGGTCCAGGTGCGACTATTCGCTTGCTAGGCAAAGATCTGGGCTACCGCGAGCAGTCACCGATCGCGGTCTATTTCGGTCGCCTCAAGGCCAGCGATTTCGTTCGCCTGAGCGACACCGAGATCGCAGTTACGGTGCCACCGGGCGCCGCCAGTGGGCCGGTACGCGTGCTAAGTGACGGCGTGACCTCCAATCAACTGCCATTTACAGCAATGGCCAGCCTCTCGCTCTTGCCGGCAACCAGCCGCCTTCACCTGACCGAGCCGCTGTCGCTACAAGTTCAAGCCTGGGACGATGCAGGTCGTCTGATTGCTTCACCATCTTTTACCTGGACGCTAGATCCGCCAGACTGGGCCACCTGGGATAGCTCGTATCGGCTAAAGGCACTGCGCCCAGGTTTTGGCCGGGTACAAGCGGCATCTGGCGCCTTACGCGCCACAACACTGGTGGGGTTTGGCAACTGGCGCATGACTTCTGTCCTGGGTCCCAATGATCCTACCGCTGACGCGCTGGAAGGACCAGCTAGTGCAGTACGGCTGCGGTACCCACAGGATCTCGCCGTGGCGCCAGATGGCAGCTTGCTCTTCACTGATTTGGCCAGCAATGATGCCATCTCTGATATGCCAGTCATTCTCCCGGTTCGTCGACTGGCAGCGAATGGCATGGTGACCGTGGTGGCCGGTACGGGAAGCTCTGGCTACGATGGCGACGGTTTGCCAGCGCAGTCCTCACGGCTTGGCACGGTGCGATACATCGCGGTATTACCGAGTGGCGCGATCCTTCTGGCAGATCGTGGTAACCACCGCGTGCGCCTGGTGGCGGAACGTGAAGTAACTTTCCTGGGACGTATGCTAGCCGCCGGCATGCTGTGGGATGTCGTTGGTAACGGCTATTCGGATCCCGGCAACTGGTGGCGCGAGGGCCAGGCAATTGCCACGCCCCGTGCGCTAGGGCTGGCCTGGCTGGAAGCCATGGCCTGGGATCCCGCTACTGAACAATTATTGCTGGTCGATCGCCAGGTTAATAGCGGCCAGCGCCTCTGGCAGATCGGGCCGGATGATACCGCCACCCTCCTCCTCAAAACCGACGGCGCCGTGACGGCAGACCCGGCTCTCACCAATCAAGATCCTGATAACTTTCATGGCAAGATCAATGCCCTGGCAACTGACGCGAAGGGCAATATCTATCTGGGAACCCTGGATCGCGTCTGGTTGCTCTGCCGACATAGCGGATGGTTCTTCGGGGTAGCGGCCAGCGCCGGGCAAATTGTGACGCTGGCCGGTTCCGGCAAGTTATCGTTTGATCATGAAGAAGGTCCTGCCCTGCAAGTAGCGCTCTGGAACATTGCAGATCTGGCTTTCTGGCAGGGACACCTGTTGGTGGTTGATAAGGCAAATTACCGTCTGCGTGACCTTTCCCCCGACGGAACGCTGCGCACCATCGCCGGGGGCGGTACCGGATTATCCAACCTGGCCCTGGCTGCCAGCCTGGGTTTCGTCAGCAGCATCGTCAGCAGCCAGGACGGTATTTACCTGGCGGACCATTCCAACCATCGCATCCTGGCATTGCGTGCTGACCCTTAGCAGGCTACCTGCTCACCTTTGTGGTAAGTTTAGCGTGGAAATCAGCTAAGAAACGATGCTGATGGCACCAGAGGGGCAGGAGACAACGGAATCTTGGCAGGTATTTGGATCACTGGCGGTCTCGCAGGTGGCGCCCGGCAACACATAAGCCTTGCCGGTGCCTGGGTCCTGGGCGAAGACATCTGGCCAATTTTGCCAGCAGATGGCACTTTCGATGCATAGCCCTTGATCTACCGCTGGCCTTGACATAAATTACCTCCCCTCATTACTCGCACCTATCGTATCTAGCTTACCCGTTTATACGAATTGCTTAACCAATTAGTCATTAAATGTTGCCCATGGTATGTAATGATTTCTTGAAACTAGGTATTAAAACCAGGTCAAAGACAAGCGTTCAGTGTACAGCGATGACGGGTAACCAGCGCAACTTGGCGGTAAGAATATATGTCACATTTTCGTGGGGCGGCAGCGAAAGCATGGCAAGTTCAGCATCGATGATATCCAACATGGCCTGACACCGCGGGCAGGAGAACTCTTCTCCGCTGGCGGTGTCTTCTTGCATGCTGGCCTCACAAATCGGACAGCAGAGCCGGAAACTCATCGGTCGCTCCTCGACACTATAACTTGCAAATTGGTGAATTGGACACCCCAGTACTTTACAATTAAACATCAATATAAGTAAACCCCCTTGTGCTTATATGATAGACTGATAGCTATGACACGTACGAAAGAAGAGATTCGTCTTACTAAACTGGTGCAAACTGCCGGTTGAGCGAGCAAAGTAGGTCCGCAAGACCTGTCCCACGTGCTGGGACAACTGGTAATACCACCTCACCCGGATGTGCTGGTAGGGATAGAAACCGCTGATGATGCCGGGGTCTATCGTCTGACACCTGATCTGGCGCTGGTGCAAACCGTCGATTTCTTTACGCCGATAGTTGATGATCCTTACCTTTTCGGCCAGATAGCGGCAGCCAATGCCGTGTCCGATATCTATGCCATGGGAGCCCAACCGCTGACTGCCCTCAACATTGTGGCTTTTCCCATTGATAAACTTCCCGGAGCTATTCTGGTCAGGATTCTCGAGGGTGCCATGGCCAAAGCGGCAGAAAGCGGCTTGGTGATCATCGGTGGCCATACGGTGAACGATCCGGAGCCAAAATTCGGAATGGCCGTTACCGGAATAGTTCGACCGGATCGCGTGTTGAAAAACATCGGAGCCGAACCCGGAGATGTGCTCATCTTGACCAAACCATTGGGCAGCGGTATTTTGACCACTGCACTCAAGCACGACCAGATCGCTGAAGCAGAGGCTGCCGAGGCGATCACATGGATGACTACTCTTAACAAGGCTGCCAGTGAAGCCAGCATAGCAGCAGGAGTGCATGCCGTAACGGATGTGACGGGCTTTGGCCTGCTAGGGCACCTGGCGGAAATGCTCAGAGGCAGCAAGATGGGTGCGCAGCTAAGTTTTGGAAAAATACCGCTCATGCGGCGCGTGCTTGACCTGGCTCAGGCTGGCAGTGTGCCGGGGGGAACCAAGGCTAACCTGCGTCATCTATCAACCTTTTTGCATTGTGCACCGGAAGTGTCAGAAGCTGAACAGCAGGTGTTAGCCGATGCTCAAACTTCGGGTGGCTTGCTGGTAGCGGTACCTCCGCAAAAAGTCCCATTTTTCTTGGCTGAACTGGCAGACCGCGGGGCGCAAGGCTGGGAAATAGGTGAAGTAGTTGCCCAATCAGGTATCTTCGTCATACCCTGACAAGCTGCTAAAGAACTCCAAGGCGAGCGAAAGCGAGGCTACTGGAGATAATACCGTGCTGCTGACGAGCAGTATCGTGATCATCACCCGCAATCGTCCAGCTATGCTACAGCGTTGTCTAGAGCGACTCCGCGATCAGCCAGCCAACGAGATCTTGGTGGTAGATGCCAGTGACGACCGTCGTACTGAAAAGATCGTAGCCGATTGTAACTCGATAAGATACGTGCCGTTTTGCGGCGCTCGTCACCAGATGCCAGCTTCGCGCAACCTGGGTATTGCGCGCTGCACCGGTGGAATAGTAGTTTTCATCGATGATGACTCGCTAGTCCATCCTGCATGGCTTACCACACTGTTATCTCATTACGGGGACAAGACGGTAGGCGCAGTAGGCGGCCGCGCCATCGACCCGACAGAGCCAATATTACCCGACGCCGAAATGGTAGGTCGCCTGCTGGCTGATGGTACACGCATCGATAATTTCAATGCCGATCCGGGTCGGGTTTTGGAAGTAGATCGAGTGCGCGGCTGCAATATGTCATTTCGGCGCGATCTTTTGGTGAAACTGGGCGGGTTCGATCGGCGTTATCGTGGCAGCAATGTCAATGAGGCCGCGGACATGTGCTTGCGGGTTAAACAAGCCGGTTACCGGATTCTTTATGATCCACGGGCAGCTGTCGATCACCTGGCGGCTCCACGTGAAGCGATCTCTCGCGATCCTGGCACCTGGTGGACGCAGTACTATTTAGCGCGCAATCGCGCTTACTTGCTGTTAAAAATCCTCGGCGGCCAGCGCCATATTTTATATGCTCTTTGGGTTCGGGATCTAGAGAAGGCGCTCAAGCAATCCCGGCAAGCTAGCTGGTCAGGATCACCGTGGTTGCTAGCGCACTTGCTGGGAAAAGTGGTAGGTAGCTGGATTGCTTTGCTGCCGCGCCAGACCGGTTTACCAACAGCTATTCGCACGCCGCGCCATAACTCGCCTTAGAGCAAACGTAACTACTCACCAGGAGATTTTCTTGAGCGCGCCCACAAGCCCCGGGCCGCAGTGTACTGTTGCGTACGTGAGGCACGGGGCC
>JACQUT010000160.1 GCA_016267585.1 Cyanobacteria bacterium NC_groundwater_1444_Ag_S-0.65um_54_12 | reverse complement strand
GATGGCCAAAGTGAGATCGTCGATAGCATTGATGTTGGCCCAGGACTCATCTGCCGGACTGGGTGCCGCTTCGATCACATTGAGATGGATGCCATTGGACCAGAAGCTTTTTCCTCCCATCAGCACGATTACTCTGGTGGGACGCGAAGCAGCAAAACGGTAGGCTTCCAGTAAACGTCGGCATTGCTCGGTGCTCAGCGCGCCGTTATAGAAATCGAAGTGCAGGTAACCTACCTGGTTGCTTTCCTGGTAATAGATATCGCGATAGGTTCGTGAGCCAGTATCGTTCATCCAAAGTGCAGTTTCTACCGCCGGGACGGTTCCTGACCTGTCACCCAGTACCATGGCTGCTGGAAGCTTCAGACCATGATCGGCAGCAGATTTGAGATGACCGAGCCAGATCGCCCCATCACGGGTCGCTCGGCAAATCGCCCCGTGGCGTTGCGCGATGATCGTACCGGCCGCTCCGCGCAGGCTATCTTCGACATGCCCGTCATAACAGTAATAGCGCGCTCCAGCTATGGTGTCCAATATACCAGGGAACGAATCTGCCGCCTGAAGCTTACGAAGTATCGTCATGGTATCGTCAAGCAGCCAGTCAATGGCTCGATCGGCCTGTTTCATGTGCGGACGTAATTTGCCCCGTACTCCGGGTTTGGTGTAATCGAGCGGCACTGGCTCTTCCCCCTGTTGATAACGCTCCAGGGCGGTTATTACTGCATCAGTGGCGGCATCGGCTACCTCGCGCCGATACAGATCGCTTTTCGAGGCCGAACGCATGGCAAAAGATACGGAACTCCACACATCTCCAGCGTCCATTTCCGCGTTCGCTTGCAGCACCGTCACTCCCCACTGGCGCTCTGCCTCCATTATGGCCCAATCCAAGGAAGAAGGCCCGCGATCGCCCACCACACCGGGATGAACTACCAGACAAGGGATGCTTTGCCAGACCGCCGCCGGAATGGCTCGCTTCAAAAAAGGTGCCAGGAGCAAATCCGGTTGATACAGCGCCAGCGCTTCCTGGGTAAGGTGATCGTTGACGTCGAATTCCACCGAAACCTCGTGGCCACGTGCCACCAGCTCGCTGAAGAGCCTTTGCGCCAGACCATTGAAGCTGTGGGTCAAGAACAAGATACGCATAGGTGGTCAGCAAATCCTTGGTAATTGAACGCCGGCAAGCCAGTCAACCACTCTTGTCCCGCCAAAGGCGGTCTGCATACGTACAAAAGATCGAGGATCGGAACAGACCTCGCCAATGATAGTTGCCAGCTGGCCTCGGGGATGCGATCGCATGGCAGCCAGGAGCTCGGGCGCATCTTCCGGAGCGCAAATGGCTATCAGCTTCCCCTCGTTAGCCACATAAAGCGGATCCAATCCCAAGATTTCACACGCCGCCGCTACTTCCTCTTTGATCGGGATCCGGTCTTCATAGATCAACATGCCCACGCCAGATTGGTTAGCTAGCTCGTTTAGCGTGACAGCCAAGCCACCGCGCGTAGGATCGCGCATGCAACGCAAGCTTGGACCGGTCTCGATCATTACCGTCACCAGCCCATGTAAGGCTGCGGTATCGGAAATAATTTGGGTTGACAGTCCAAGATTCGCACGACATCCCATGATGGCTACCCCATGATCCCCGATGGTGCCACTTAGCAAAATCTGATCCCCGGGTCGAATAGCTTTGCCAGAGAGATTACAGCCGGCAGGAACTGATCCGAGTCCAGTAGTGCAAATAAACAAACCGTCTGCTTTACCGCGTTCGACCACCTTGGTGTCTCCGGCCACGATGGAGAGCTCGGCGTTACTGGCAGCATGGGCCATCGCAATTACGATATGGCGTAAATCAGCCAATGGGAAGCCCTCTTCGATGATGAAGCTTGCCGTCAGGTGCAAAGGACGTGCTCCACCCATGGCCAGGTCATTGACCGTGCCATTGACCGCCAGTTCACCGATGTTGCCTCCCGGAAAAAATAGCGGAGACACCACGAACGAATCAGTAGCCAGCGCTAATCGGCCAGCTGATGCTGGCAAGATTGCCTGATCGTTTCCCTGCGCCAAGAACTCGTTGGCGAATTCCTTGGCGAATAATTCCGAGATTAATTGCGCCATCGCTCTTCCCCCGCTGCCATGAGATAGATCGATGACCCCGCGCGTGTAATCCAAAGGCTTCGAAGCATGCCGAATGGTCGTCATGTAGCGGCCCCTACTGGTGAATCTTTGAAACGGCCATAGGTGTAGTAAGCAGCACAGGCACCCTCGGCAGAGACCATACAAGAGCCTACGGGATTCTCGGGATGGCATACCGTGCCGAAAAGCTTGCAATCCAGTGGGCGCTTGACACCCCGCAGGATGGCTCCACAGGCGCAGGCCGGATTATCAAAAACCGATCTGGTTGTTACCGAGAAACGTCGTTCAGCATCAAAGGAAGCATACGGAGCTTTGATCCGGAGGGCACTATAAGGCACCATACCCAGGCCGCGCCATTCGAAGGTGCGACGCAATTCGAAAATCTCCGCCACTAACTCCTGCGCCTTGAGGTTGCCCTCACGCGTCACCGCGCGCGTGAACTGAACCTCTACAACTGCGCGTCGCTCATTGCATTGCCGTACCAGCATCATGATGGCCTGTAACAGATCGAGGGGCTCGAAGCCAGCGATCACGACTGGGCGCTGGAACTCACGTGCAAAGTATTCGTAAGGCCTGCTACCGATGACCGTACTGACGTGAGCCGGCCCGACAAAGCCATCGAGCTGTAACCGAGGCAATCCACGTACTTCGGGAGATTGCAGAATATTTTGAATCGCCGCCGGTGTCAGGACGTGGTTACAGAAAACCGATAGATTGACAAGACCCTCTTGAGCGGCTTTGCGGATTAACAGGGCAGTAGCCGGGGTAGTAGTCTCGAAGCCGATGGCAAAGAATACTACCTGCCGCCCGGGGTTCGCGCGGGCGATCGTCAACACTTCGCTCGGCGAATAAATCATCTTAACCGCCGCCCCGGCAGCTTTGACCTTGAGCAAACTCAGGCGATCGGTGCCCGGAACGCGCATGGTATCGCCGTAAGAGCACAAGATCACCTCTGGCCGCTGTGCCAGCGCCACGGCATCATCAATGCGCCCCATGGGTAGAACACACACGGGGCAACCCGGGCCGTGTACCATGCGAATATTGGAGGGTAGCAGGTCGCTCAACCCGTAACGAAAAATGGCATGAGTATGGCCACCGCAAAATTCCATGAATGAGTAAGTGCGATCCGGATAGACCGCAGCATGAATTTGGCGTGCCAGGACCTGGGCAATTTTTCCGGAACGAAACTCGCTGATATACTTCATCGGGTCAGGCAGTCGCGGTCGCTAACATGGCAATTTCTTCGAACAGGGCCAACGTGCGCTCTGCTTCAACCGTATCGAGCTTGCATATGGCATGCCCGACGTGAACGATTACATAGTCACCGATACGAACATCATCAATCATCTCGAGGGAGACTGCTAGCGATACTCCCCCTAACAAGACCGTACCACAACCATTCGCCGCCAAATTCACTACTTGTGCTGGCATAGCTAAACACATCAACACTTCCCCCGATTAAAAAGCTTATGAATTCTCTAGATCTTTTCGCTTGATGACCACAATGGAAACATCGTCCCGCAACCGGGCAGGCATGCTCCATTTGATTGTTTCACTCACGACGGCATCGCAAATTTCATTGACGCTCTTGGCGACATTGGCCAAGATTATGGCCATCAACCCTTCATATT
Organism: Cyanobacteria bacterium NC_groundwater_1444_Ag_S-0.65um_54_12; assembly: GCA_016267585.1. Lineage (GTDB taxonomy): Bacteria > Cyanobacteriota > Sericytochromatia > S15B-MN24 > VGJW01 > JACQUT01. The sequence goes on along the minus strand of JACQUT010000160.1, from coordinate 217 downwards.
CCAGCATGTTGCCTGCAGTGTTCACGGCTTCAATGATACCGTCGGTCAAAAGAAATAATATGTCCCCAGGATCTATATTAAAATAGGAATTTTGAATCACATCCGCAATATCATCCGAGATACCCGCAAAAACCCCGATAGTAGGAATCCGCGTGCAATAACCTAGCTTCTTGCGATAAACTACCAGGTCGATATGTGCGCCAGCATGGACAAATTC
>JACQUT010000159.1 GCA_016267585.1 Cyanobacteria bacterium NC_groundwater_1444_Ag_S-0.65um_54_12 | reverse complement strand
GAAAGGCCTGGCGCCCAAGAATAAGCTAGAAAGACAAGTTCGGGATATCTACAATAGTCGCCAAACCCGATGGAAACGTCTAGCACTTCTGGCGGGAAGCAAGACGCCGCCACGCACCTTCAATTTGTATCGCAGTGAGGCTGGCATTCCCGCGTTCGACGTGATTCGAGCTTGGTCTGATGACAGCACGAAGACCCTGACGATACGAACTCAATTGCTCTCATCATGGACACTTAGCCGTGACGCCGGGGAACGGATTGCTAATCAGGACATAGGACCAAAGCACGTGCCGAGGGTTCTCTATGAAGCAGCGGTCCCCTTCGAGCAAACGTTGCTGGATAAGTGGTCTGACGGCGGAGCCTTGGCAACCTCACCCTACCGCTGGCAGGAAGAGGTGGTCGTAGCTCATAGTCACAAAAATGCCCTGTCCATACCCAAAGAAAATGCCACGGTGTTTCTGGATGGTATTCGCTACTCCTATGCGGATCGCAATGCTCTATTCAAGGCCATGAATGAGCACTACTCTCATGCCGAACTCGCAGAAAACTTCAAAGCCCTCGATCGGCTATAGATGCCAAGAGCAGCACTGCGATGCAGACCAGGTGATGCTTGCCGGTAATGGCAACCTGAGGGTTCTGTCGCAGAAACATGGCGCCGCTCTGCGTTACCCGACAAATATCCGCGCTTCTATGCCGTCACTAACATACATGGGCGTCAGGAGGATTGCTTCACCCTGCAGAAGGTTGCAGGCCTGGAATGGGGTGTTGTTCCTGGTTGCTAATACTTGATATTTACAATGCGTCGTATGGCAATGATCCCGAGAAGCTGTGCGGTCAAAGCAGCCAGTGCTAGTCTTTGTCCGCGCGGATCGGCCAAAAACGGCAAAAAGTAACCGGGGCTAAGGAGCGTGAGGAAGATACCCACTCCGATGGGCAGGGCGGACAATATCCAACCCGATAGCCGCCCTTGGGTCGTAAGAACATGTACCTCGCCCGCGATGCGAGCGCGTTCCCGTAGCGTCTCTTGTAGATTGAACAGGATCTCGGCCAGATTACCTCCCGTTTCACGCTGCACCAATATGGCACCGACTGCCAATTCTACCTCTACCAGTGCCACTCGATCGTTCAAGTTGGCAAAAGCCGTTTCCGGTGAAAGACCGAGCTGAATCTCAGCCAGCAGTACCCCGAGTTCGCTGCTGCTGGGCGGGGAAACCTGCGCAGCGACGATGCGAATAGCCTGCATCAGCCCATGTCCTGCTTTGAGCGCATTGACTATCAGCAACAAGGTATCTGGCAGTTGCTCGATCAAGGAGCGTCGCCTTTTGGCAGAGCGCTGCCTGGCCCAGATCAGCGGGAGCAGTCCGCATGATAGACCAGCCAGTCCGGCCGGCCAGCCAAACCAATACCAGCCGGCAACCGCTGTCGTCAAGGCTAACAATACGCAAGCCAAAGCGAACTCTGCCGGATGCCAAGGCCAGTCAGCTTGCCAGAGCAAACGGTCCAGATTGCGTCCAGGGTCCAGATTGCGCAGCAGGGGAACAATGAGTTTATTGATAGATCGCCAATTCAAGCGCCAGAATGTTCTGCCGGGATCGGGCGCTTCATGCGAACCACTTCGTTGATAAGATTGCCAATTTTCGGTAGCCAGAAACGAATCAGTACTGATTAGCTGCTCAGCACGCAACTTACTGGCGACGAGTACTGGCCGTAAGAACTGGCCCAGGGCCCACGTCGCTCCGGTAGCTATCATGAAGATTGTTATTACGGCGAACGTCTTATCCATGTCAGCTTAGCTCAGCGGAAAATTCCAGGCCGGCGATCGCCAAACGTTCTGCACACTTGGGACGCAACCCACACGAACGAAACTTTCCCAGCAGGCTGCCATCGGCTGCTAACCCTAGACGGTGAAAGGTATAGATTTCTTGCAGCATGAGTGTTTCCCCTTCTAGACCCACCACCTCGGTTATGCTGGTCATGCGGCGCTTCCCGTCAGTGCTGCGCTCTATTTGCACGATGAGGTCGAGCGCACTGGCCAATTGTTCTCTGATTGCGCGCAGCGGCAAATCCATGCCGGCTAGCAAAACCATGGTCTCTAGCCTGGCTGTAGCGTCGCGGGGCGAGTTGGCATGGATAGTTGCCAGCGATCCTTCATGGCCAGTATTCATGGCCTGCAGCATGGTCAGGGCTTCACCGCCACGGACTTCGCCCAGGATGATGCGATCCGGACGCATGCGGAGACTGTTGCGCAATAGCTCGGCCTGGTCTATTCTTCCTGCGCCCTCGATGTTGCCGTTTCGTGTCTCGAGGCGGATCACGTGTTCTTGCTGCAACTGCAACTCGGCTGCATCCTCGATGGTGATAAGGCGTTCGCCTTCCGGGATGAAAGCAGATAGCACGTTCAACAGTGTAGTCTTGCCGGAACCGGTGCCACCGGAGATCAAGATATTGAGCTTGCCAATCACTGCTAGCTCCAGGAATTTGACCATGGCACCCGATAGGGTATTGAGTGACAGCAAGTCAGCGCTGCGCAACGGCTCACGCCGAAACTTACGGATAGTGAGGACGCTACCATCTAATGCTAGCGGTGGAATGATCGCATTGACACGTGAGCCATCAGCCAGGCGGGCATCGCACAGCGGACTGGCATCATCGATACGCCGGCCTACTCGTGAGACGATACGATCGATGATGCGGCGCAAATGAGCTTCGTGAGTGAAACATACCTCCACCTTTTCGATTCGCCCAGCTCGTTCGACGTAGACTTTGGAAGGGCCGTTGACCATGATCTCCGAGATTTCGTCGTCAGCTAGTAACGGTTCCAGTGGCCCCAAGCCCAGCACGTCGTGGTAGATCTCCTCTATCAGACGATCTTTGTCCGTCCGAGCCAAAGGTCGGCCAGTATTTGCCAAGGATTCGAGTACCTGGCGAATTGTTTCCCGCAATTCGTTGGGATCGGCCGTATCATCGAGGCCACGTCGTCGCAGATCTTCTACCAGGCGAAGATGTGCCGCGCTTTTTAGATCAGCCTTCAGATCGGAATGATTAGTAACTGCAGATCTCGCAACTGTTGCAGTGGAGAGAGAGTTTTGGCGCAACACTGGCGGTAGTAGATCTGCTGTGGCCTGGCGTTGCTGGTAAGGCGATCGCCCCTGGCTAGCAGTTAATTGCTGAGCTAGCCGATTCTTGAGAAACATGCGGTATCTCCTGGATCAGCCGTCTGCAAGGCACACTTTGCTCGTATTTTGGGGCCCAACACCGTGCGCGGCTTAGCCATCAGCACTTCGAGATCTGGCAAGCCAAGAAGCAGGCCCGGCCCAAAACTGCTCCCAGGGGCTCGCAACCGCCTTGGCACAGCTTCGGGCAGCCGGAAACAGCGCTTTGGCGAGACCATCCAGTCTTCTGGCCAACACGCCGCAGGGCTGCTGCAAGACCAGTGGAACGCCATCGTTGATCGCAGCATGGGCTTCTTGCGGCAACCAGGGTAATTGCCAGTTGACCTGACGGCCAAGAATACGGCCAATAGTGGCAACATCCAGGTCACTTTTGCGTGCCCAAAGACAGATCTGGATCTTTTGGCGAGCGATGCCGAGT
>JACQUT010000017.1 GCA_016267585.1 Cyanobacteria bacterium NC_groundwater_1444_Ag_S-0.65um_54_12 | reverse complement strand
GTACCAGCTACCTCGCTCATTTTGCCAGCTGGAGTCAAGACGTCGATAGTTGGCAGCTGGTGTCTTTCAGCGATGACAAAATCATCGGGATCGTGTCCCGGTGTGATCTTCAGGGCACCGGTACCGAAGTCTGGATCTACGTGATCATCAGCTATGACTGGCACCAGGCGCTCGGTCAAGGGAACGCGCAGATGGCTGCCTATCAGACTCCGGTATCTGGCATCGGCCGGGTGAACGGCGACAGCCACGTCCGCCAGGATAGTCTCTGGTCGCACCGTAGCTATCACGACCCCCGGCGTACCGGCTGCGTCTAGATAGCGCACATGGTAGAGAAAGCTCGATGTCGTTTCGTACTTGACCTCGAGGTCAGACATGCTGGTGAGGCAGCGCGGGCACCAGTTGACCATGCGCTGGCCACGCGTGATATAACCTTTTTCGAAGAGGTGAACGAAAGCCGTTCGGATGGAATGTGTATAGTTCGCATCCATCGTGAAGCGCCAGCGATCATAATCGAGCGAGGCACCTAAGCGGCGAAACTGATCAATAATAGTGTTGCCGTATTCTTCTTTCCATGCCCAAACCTGGCGCAAGAACTCATCACGGCCGATCTCTTGACGGGATTTGCCATGTTCCAGGAAAAGTTTACGCTCTACCAATAACTGGGTCGGAATACCCGCGTGATCCGTGCCGGGCTGCCAAAGTACAGCGTATCCCATCATCCGTTTAGCTCGCGCCAAAACATCTTGCAGGGTGCCATTTACTGCATGGCCAATGTGTAAGGCGCCGGTTACATTAGGTGGTGGACAAGGGATAAGGTAGGGACGTTTCTCATGAGCTAGCTGTGTGCGAAAAGCACCCAGCTCTTGCCAGCGCTTTAGCCAAATATTTTCTACTATAGCTGGATCATAGGCTTTTGCCAGTTCGTCAACTCGTGGAGCAGCAACTTCCATCTATCTGGCAACCTCTCTGGCGTACAATACTATCTGCCATTTTACAGCCCACCTTATGCTACCATGCGACTTGGGTATACTGAAGACATCATGTGGACTCCTATTCTCATCATCATAGCTCTACCGCTCTTGGTAGGGCTTGGCTTTATTTTCTATTTATACGGTCTCGTTCCCGGAACCTATCGGTATTATCTGCGCGGTCTGGGTCACCGGAACCGCCGCGTAAGAATCAATGCGGCCAAACGCTTGGGCAAGATAAAGAACCCAGAAGCAGTAGGGCCGCTGGTGCGTTGCCTCAAGCTAGCCGATCCTAATATTCGTAAAGCTGCCATAGAGGCACTAGGATCGATTGGTAGGCCATCAATTGAAGCACTGTGCCAAACTTTTCTGCAGCAAGATGAAGCGTTGCGGTTTTCAGCGGTAGAAGCGCTTTTGGCCATTGATCCACAAGTCAGCATCGATCCGCTATGTAAAAGATTAGCTACCGCACCAGCTTTTATCCGTCGTTATGTTGCAGAGGTACTGGTCCGCATTGGACCTGATGCTATTGATAGTCTTTTGTGCTGCGCTTCCGAGCTGGGTAGGTTTACGTCGAGTGAAAACAAAGAGGAAGAACGGGCAGTCCACGAGCAATTCGTGCAAGTTCTGTCACGTATCGGCACACCAAATCCCGATCTTCTCTATCAGGCTCCAGCTACCAGCGAAAGACAAAAGCTCTACCTTGCCGAGGCATTGGCCCAATTGGGTGATGAGCGAGCAGCTCAATTGCTGGTCAATGCTCTGGATAACAAGCAGCAAGCGATACGTTCGTCAGCATTGCAGGCACTGCAAGAGATGGGGGAGGCAACTATCCCCTATTTGCTAGAAGTACTACGCGGTAAGAACGAACAAGCCAAGGTCGGTGTATTGGAAACCTTGGTGGCAATGGGCGGGGCATCATATCGAGCATTATTCGAGCTGATCGAATGTGATGATCCCAAAGTACAGCTACAAGCAGCTATTGCCTTGGGTCGGATGGGGAGAGTACGTTCTCTGATATCCGTCCTTTGGCCTAATAACCATATAGCAGTAGCTTACATCATAGAGAATAGTTCCAAAATCAAGATTGATGCTCTGGGAAGCTTGGCATCTTTTCGCAAGGCAATCGAGCAAGCCTTACTGCACGGCCGTACTTTCAAGAAGTATCGCGCACTTTATTATCTGCAAAGCCTGGTAATTGCGCTACATCCAGAAGCGGTCTCCCGGTCGGATGATCCGCGACTAGGGCGCATATTAACTTATAGCGGGATGAGCAATATTGAAAACGGGGGGTTTTTACGCCTTACTCATCTGCATCCTTATGCCAGACAGCTTCTGGAGCGTGGCCGGCAAGCAGTAATTTCGACAGCGGTGACCGACACTGCTGCCAAGGAGACCACAAAAAAGTAGGTTTCGTTGTGCGGTGTGTTGTCTGGCAGGGGGGCGGCAGTGTTCCTGGCGCCTGACCCTATCACTTTTCAGAAAGGGACCGGAACTGGATGAAGAGATTTGTAATTGGTGCCGCAGCCATTATATTCATGGCTCAGTCTGCCTGGGCAGATCCGGCCTTGGTGCCACTCGATGAGTCAAATGTCAGCCTGCGTGATTTGGCCGCCGAACCTGCGCGATTGAGCATTCCATGGAGCTATCACGCTGGATGGGCGCCCAGCCTCACGGTGCCAGAACCTGCTCTGAGCCTCAAGACCCCTTCGGCGTATGTAATCGCCCAGGCACGTATTGCATGGTCAGAGGAAGTATGCGACTCGTGATCGCTGACCGCGTCTAGATCTACTCCACCTGATTCGGTGGCTGGTTCATGTC
>JACQUT010000016.1 GCA_016267585.1 Cyanobacteria bacterium NC_groundwater_1444_Ag_S-0.65um_54_12 | reverse complement strand
GGTCTAGCCAGTGATAATAGCGAGGTCCAGTCGGGTATAGGTAAGGTCTAGCAGTGGGGGAAGTAATGAAAACGCTGAAAGTTCAGGAAGGCAAAAATGCTAGAGAGCAAAGAGTCAAGGTAGCACGGCTACTTACGCACGAAGAAGTCACGGAGCGGGCCCGGCGCTTTTATGACCTGTTGGCGCGTGAGCGTACTTTGCAGGATTTCCTGGTAAAACTGCGGATCAAAGGCGATCAAGAAACGGTGCGCCGCCTGATTCAACAGCATGATGAAACTATCGCAGAGATCCGTCGGATCCGCATAGAAGAAATCGTACCGATTGTCACCGAATTGAACGAATATATAAAAGCGGTAGAGACAGAAAAGCGATCTTGCGCCCAAAAATGACAGCAAAGCTAAACAGTCGCTCTGCCCACTCGCTGCGAGCGGGCAGAGCATTACTGCTTTTCCCGCCGCAATGGTCTTGTCAGAATCCGCATTACGCCATGCGAGGGATAGCTGGGCATCTCCGCAGCAAGGGAATCGAAACCACTCTGCGTGACCTCAATGTCGAGTTCTACGATCACGTATTGACTCCCGAATATCTAGAAATAGCACGAGATCGCCTGGCGGTTCTGGATGCTTATGTTGGTGGACAAGCCGTACTGGCCGAACGTCTTGGCTTGACGAGCCGGCAAATGCTAATAGATTTGCAACGACAAGCTGCCTATACGCGTTGGCTAGCTAACAATTCCGGCGTATTGCATGAGATCCCGAAGCGCATCCTGGACGCCAAAGAAACCTTCCGAGATCCACGTCGCTTCTATAACCCGGATCTTTTGTTAGAGGCATTTACCATTGTTGACAGCGCGCTCGAACTGATTTCGTTGCTTTTCCATCCCGCGCAACTTTCGCTCAATTATTTCGAGCAGCCAGACTGTCCGCTAATGGTAGACCGTCTGATCGAGTATGTGAACGACCAAGCTAACAACCTTTTTTACGAGTTCTTTGCCGCCCAATTACCAACACTGCTAGCTACCAATCCGCATTATATCGGCATTTCGATCAACGCATTCTCCCAGGTTCTGCCCGGCCTCACCCTGGCCTACTTGTTGAAACGCGCAGTACCAGCGGGTTGCCACGTAGGAATCGGTGGTAATTTTTTCGAGCGTCTGACTGCTGTCTTGGCCCAAAAACCGGTTTTTTTTCGAGCCTTTGCCCATAGCTTGATGTGTACCGAGGGCGAGCAATCAGTCTACATGCTGGTAGAAGCGTTAGCAGCCGGCACGGATCTCGCAGAAGTTCCCAATCTGCTTTACCTTTCGTCAGATGAAAGCGCGGTATTGCGTTCACCCGAGCGTCCCGTTCCCTTGATGGACGAAATAGGCATTCAGGATCTGGCCGGGCTTCCCCTGGACAAGTATCTGACGCCCGAGCTGGTCTTGACGGTACAAGCCAGCAAGGGTTGTTACTGGGCCAAGTGTACCTTTTGTGACTCGTATGTAGGCGTCACACCCGATACCAAGTCTCTGGATCGCCTGGTGAATGAGTTGCGTTATTTGCGCCAGACCTATGGCATTCGCCATTTTCAGTTTATCGACGAAGCGATCAGCCCTGCCAGATTGCGTCAAATGGCACAACGCTTCCTGAACGAAGAGCTGGATATTCGATGGTTTTGCAATGGGCGATTGGAAAGCCGCTTCACGCCAGATCTGATGGAGTTGCTATACTCCGCTGGCTTGCGCATGATCCTTTGGGGATTCGAAACGGGATCGCCGCGCATCTTGCGGCTCATACGCAAAGGCGTGGCCTTCGACCGCAGGCTAGACATTTTGCGCAATGCCGCCTCGGCAGGCATCTGGAACTTCGCTTACATCTTTTTCGGCTTTCCTACGGAAACCTGGGAAGAAGCCATGGCCACTATCGCTAGCATTTGCCAAAATACCGATATCATTCACTCGTATGGCCGCTCGGTTTTTACCCTGGGCAAGCATGCTCCGCTGTTCAATCAACGTGAAGAGCTAGGGCTCATCGAGGTCTGTAAGGATACTGAAGAGCTTTCTACTAACCTTTCTTACCGCAATACCAAAGGCATGACGGATGAAGAACTGACCAAGGCAATGCGCCTCTGCACTCGGCGTTGTGCTGCCGCTTATGGTAACAGCCTTTGGTTCTTCTTACGCTATCGCGAATTTATTCACCTTTACGTTGCGCGCTTCGGTCACAAAAAGGTAGCTTCTTATCAGTCGAGACAAATTGCCGAGGTCCCCAGTGAACAGTATTTCTAGTAAACATATACCCACAGTTCCCAGCATAGCTGAGCTCCAAGGCGAGATCAGGCCCCAAATTGTACGTGCCAGACACTACAAATCTGGCAAGATCGATAAAGTCGGCAAGATCGTGGGCGTGGTGGAATACCCGTCGGAAACGGTGCCCTTTGAGCACCAGACCCATCATTACGATTCCGAGGGTCGGGTATTGCTGCTGGAAAAATTCGTGAAAGAGTTCTCGAAACCCAGCTTACGCTTCTATCGCTACGAAGAGTGGCATGTCAATGAAGCTATCTGGGCGGATCGCTATGGCAATATAGAGAATTACCATCGCTATCTCTATGACGACTTGACCGCTCTGATGATCTGGCGAGCTGAATACACCTACGAAGGTAAGCTGTTTTACTACATCAGATCAGAGTACGACTCGACCAGGCGCCTGCTGCAAGAAAGTTGGTTCGATGCCGAAGATAAACTGGTAAAGCGCTTGCTTTATGAATACGATGCTGCTGGTGAATTAGCTAGCGAATCAGAGCATGATCGCAGTGATCTGCAAGTAGGCTCTCGGCGTTTCAAGTATGACAAACAAGGCAATCTAACCGAACGCGCCTGGTTTAACAAAGAAAAAAAGCGGATGAGCCGCTTCCTGTACACCTATGATGCCAAGAATCAATTGGTGCGGGTAGAGTTGCGCGGTGTCCAGGACCAGCTAGAGGCCCGTCAAGAATTTACTCATGATCGTATCGGCAACGTAATTGCCGAAAAATGGTTCGATGCCACCGGACAGCTGGTAAAAAACCTCTGCTTCGATGGCATTGCAGACGACATCAGTAATTCGAAAGCATTATAGGACCGCTTACGTCTTGGACCGTTTCCGATAGCGACTGGCGTGATCGCTGACCGTAACGGGGCCGTACCCGCACTGTGGTTGTAGAATGACCATATGATAATCGGAATGATGATTTCCACCGAACCGCATGACTCGCTCGCGATCTTGCATGAGTTGGCAATTTCATGCTTGCATTGTGGACTTTGTTTGCCGGCCTGTCCTACTTATGCCGAACTCGGAACAGAGTCTGACTCACCGCGCGGGCGTATTTACTTACTGCGTGCCTTGCTAGAGCAGCGTGTCAGCTCACCAGCCAGCGTAATCGCACCGCTCGATCGCTGTCTGGGTTGTCGTGCTTGCGAAACCGCCTGTCCCAGTGGAGTACACTATGGTCAGTTGCTGGAACTGGCAAGAGCTCGACTGACGGAACCGGCACGCCCTGTCAGCATGCGTTCCCTGTGGTGGCGCTGGCTGATCAGGCAAGTATTGCCACACCGTGCCAGGTTCCGACTATTGATTGCCTTGCTGCGCCTGCTCTCGCGAAGCGATCGCGAGTGGATGCCAGCTTTTTTGCGGCAACAAATAGAACTTTTACCACCCTATTACCCCGCGCCGCGCCCGGTTTCTTATTTGCCCGCTCGAGGGGTCTGCCGCGGCCGCGCCGGTTTCTTGAGCGGTTGCGTCATGCCGAATCTCTATCCGCGCAGCAACTTTGCCAGTATGCAATTGTTAGCAGAGGCAGGTTATGAAGTGGTAGCTCCAGCCAATGCCGGATGCTGCGGAGCTTTGCAGGCACATGACGGTGACGCGGACGGCGCAAAGGCAGCAGCTCTTAGAACAATGGCGGCTTTTGGCGATTGCAACGTGGTAGTGGCAAGCGCGGCAGGTTGCGGAGCAGCCATGAAGGCTTATCCCGGCGAATTCGCCGGTCGGGTTCGTGATCTATCCGAAGCCCTGCTAGCAGCAAATTGGCAGCCACCCGCCCAACGCCAGATCGAGCGTGAACTCCGAGTCGTTTATCATGATCCCTGTCATTTAGCGCATGGTCAAGGCATACGTCAGGCTCCGCGTGAACTCCTTGGTCGCTTGGGGGTGAAACTTGTCGCGACCAAGGGAGCCGAATACTGTTGTGGCGGAGCTGGTACTTATGCCTTGCTGCAACCAACCCTGGCGCAAGCGCTCATGGAAAGACGCGTCGACCACCTATTGGCAGCAGATCCGGATCTGGTGATAACAGCCAATCCTTCCTGTCTCATGCAATTGAGCTATGGATTGCGAAAACACCAGCGAGCTTTGCCGGTTCTGCATCTCGCGGAAATACTCTTTTACGGCTACTCTTGGCCTAAAAGCGCCATGGCATCACCGAAGCTATAAAAGCGGTAACCTTGTGTCACTGCCTGGCGATAGGCAGCAAGGATTCTGTCTAGACCGCCGAGACCGAGCTGCTGGGCAAAAGCGGCAACTAACATCAACAGGGTGCTGCGCGGCAGATGAAAGTTCGTGATAAGCGCATCGCAGGCGCGAAAGCGATAACCGGGTCGTATGAAAAGATCGGTACGTCCGGTAAGGTTCTCTAAGCAACCATTCGGACGGACAGCGGATTCCAAAGCTCGCGTGGTGGTAGTTCCGACGGCGACAACTCGCCCACCGTTGGCCCGCGTCATCTGGAAAAGCTGAGCGGTCCGCAGCGGGATTTCATAGTACTCAGCAGGCATGCGGTGTAAAGACAATTCCTCACTTCTGACTGGCTGAAAAGTTCCTGGTCCAACATGTAGGGTCAAGGTAGCTATTGACACACCTTGCCGGCGCAATTCATCGAGCAACTGCGTGGTGAAATGCAAACCAGCAGTGGGTGCGGCGACCGCCCCCGGTTTTCTGGCATAGACGGTCTGGTAACGCTCCGGTTGCTGCAGATAGCGATTGATATAAGGCGGTAGCGGTAGTTCGCCGCAGTTAAGCATCAGCTCTCGCGAAGAGCTAGCAAAAGCCAGTACCCGTTCGCCCCCCGGTAGGATTTGCTCGACTACCGCTTTTACCATATCGAAAAAAAGCATACTGCCCAGCGGTGCCTTGCGTGCTGGGCGCAACAAGGCTGACCAGCGCTCATTACCTAGATCCTCGCAAAGCAGAGCTTCAATGGCTCCGCCGTTTGCCCTGGTACCGCGCAATCTGGCAGGCAATACTCGCGTATCGTTAAGAACCAGCAGATCGCCCGCGTGCAAGTACCTTGGTAGATCCTTGAATTGTCGCTGCAATGTCTGCACGCCTTGCAACACTAGCAATCGGCTATCAGCGCGGCAAGAAACCGGCTCTTGCGCGATTAGCTCGGGCGGCAGGTAATAATCGTAAGATGACAACAAATCCCGGTAAGCGTTTTTTAATTCCATAGAAACAGCCGTTTAGCGTCCGGCAGCCAGCACTGCCGCCATGATCTTGGTGTAGCCAGTACAACGACAGAGATTGCCAGCTAACCCTTCTCTGGCTTGCTCGCAAGTAAGCTGGCAAGAATTCGCTAAAAGCGCTTTCGCGCTCATTACCAGGCCAGGCGTGCAGAAGCCGCATTGAATGGCACCATGGTCAACCAGGGCACGCTGCAGCGGATCGAGCGCGGTGTCCTGGGCCATGCCTTCAATAGTTACAACTTGGCGTCCTGCTACCTGTGGCCCCGGTATCAAGCAAGCATTCATTGGTATGCCATCCACCAGGATGGTACAGGAACCGCACTCACCCTGAAGACACGCCCCCTTGGTCCCGGTAAGCCCC
>JACQUT010000015.1 GCA_016267585.1 Cyanobacteria bacterium NC_groundwater_1444_Ag_S-0.65um_54_12 | reverse complement strand
TAATACCGGATCGAGACCAGCGGCGATCGCCAGCTTGACAGCATAATTAAGGTGCCCATGGTGCAATAAATCATCGGCGTGGCGGTCATCGGTGACGAACAGGCAACGCTCTTGAGTCATTGGCGTGATGGCAGGGAGTAAATCTAACAGATTGCGTGCCAGCGAACCTTCCCGAATCATGAGATGCATGCCGAGTCGCAGTTTTTCCCGCGCTTCATCTGCTGTCAGGCATTCATGATCGCTCATTATACCGGCAGTGGCATATGCCTGTAACGCGTTACCGGAAAGAGCAGGCGCATGGCCGTCGATAATTCTAGCGCCCAGCGTAAGCTTGCTCATGACCGTCTCATCGGTATGGATCACTCCGGGAAAATCCATCATTTCACCGATTCCCAGTACGCGTCTTTGTGCTAGCAGGTCTGCTAGATCATCACTTTTTAGCCGAGATCCTGCTGTCTCGTAAGGTGATGCCGGTATACAAGAGGGTGCCATCAGATATACTTCTAGTGGAAGCTGTTCGGAATCTGCCAGCATGAAGTTCAAACCGTCTAAACCTCGTACGTTCGCGATTTCGTGAGCATCGGCAACCACGGTAGTGGTGCCTGCTGGAATTACCGCGCGGGCAAATTGGCTGGGTATGCACATACTAGATTCGATATGGACATGCCCGTCGATGAATCCTGGCAGCAATAAAGCTCCCTTGGCATCTATGATCTCATGAGCTGAATATCCTTCGCCGATGCCGACAATGCGATCGCGATAGATGGCCACATCAGCGGGGTAAATCTCCCCGGTAAACACATTTACCAGTCGCCCGCCGCTTATTAGCAAGCTGGCAAGGCGGCTCCCACGTGCTGCAGCTATGAATTCCTGCAATACCATGATTCACTCTCTTCCAGGCTCTGGCAGACTGCTAGATAGTTTATAACAGGTTACTCGTCTTCTTGTTACTCACTACGTTATGTTCATCACGGCGCTTTTGCAGGGTAATGCGCTATATGAGCTATATAATGTACGGCCTCGGCCATTGAGGAATAAGTTGACATGAGCGCAGTAGCAACGGTCCAAACCATCAGCATCGTTCCCCTGGAGCCTTTGACAGTAGATACACTAGTTACAGCGCCCACTGAATCCAGGCGGGCGCAACTGCGCTGTTGGCTGGAAGCAACTTTCGTCGCTGCACGACAGGCAACGCAAAACCGAGTCGACCAGTTGAGCATGGTTACCCGGGAGAATGCAGCATTAAGTAAAGAAATCGGTAATCTGCGCGAATGCGTCAACACGTTGCGGCAAACCAATACAGAATTGCAGGATCAGTACGGGAAATTGCTCGAACGGCTAGAACGGGCAGAGCTGATCAAAGCAATTCGCCAGGAGCCGAATCGGCCATGGTGGAAGCCATGGTGATTGTAGCGGCGCTTCGCGCCGCGTGATTCACGCAGCAGGTCAGACCTACTGAAATAGGTGTCTAGGCAACATATCATAAGACAGTTCGGCTAACGAGGGCTAACATCAGGCATCTGCTCTTCGTTAGCTTCTATTCAACAGCACCGAGGAAACTTCAGGCAATTTTCCTGGCCTAGTTGCATGAAGGATAATATGTTGAAATTTTGCTGTACCATGATGGCGACTATCATGGCACTGAATCTGCCTTATCCAGGGTCGGCAAATTATGCCCAAGCCAAGGTTTACCCTTGGGGCCCAGAGACTATTGCTAATATAGCGCGGCTTTGCATTCCTGCCGTGGCTAACATAAATACTGTTGAACAACGACGAAATCCCATGCTTGAACTAGAACCCTTTTTTCATGGCTTTTTCGGCACGGAAGGTTCGCAGCTCCCGGCTTTCTTTGAAACCAAAGGCATAGGTTCGGCCTTTGCCGTGGCGGCCGATGGTCTGCTGATAACCAACTGGCATGTAGTGAAAAAAGCCAAAATTATAACCGTAGCTTTCCAAAGTGGCAAGCAATATCCGGGCAGAGTGGTAGGATACGATGCTTTGGCAGATCTTGCGCTCTTGCGGGTCCATGCTAATGACTTACCGATTTTGCCGATTGACCGCAACGATGATTTGCAAGTGGGAGAATGGGTAGTAGCCATCGGCAATCCCTTGGGCCTGACAACCACCGTGACTGCCGGCATCGTAAGCGGTATCAGGCGAGGTCTAGCCATCAATGAAAGCATTCCTTTCATTCAAACTGACACTCCCATTAATCCTGGTAACTCCGGAGGACCTTTGTTAGATCTGCAAGGTCAAGTCGTCGGTGTAAATACTGCTATCATTAGAAATGTATCCGGGATCAGCTTCGCCATTCCAGCTCAAACTCTCCGTTCTGTCTTGATCAAACTGCAAACCAGTTCAGCACCAGGAAAAACATGAAATACCGCTCTGCTATCATTGCTGAACACTTTGTCGAGATTCTAGGTCGACTCCCCGGCTATGAGCCCAGGACCGGCCAGGTGCAAATGGCAGCTCAAGTTTTTGCCGCACTGGAAAGTGCTACTTCGACTCTGATAGAAGCTGGAGCCGGAAGCGGCAAATCGTTGGCGTATCTATTACCTTTACTAGAGATACCAGGGCCCTTCGTCATTTCGACCGCTACTATCGCCTTACAGGAACAATTGCTACAAAAAGATATTCCCATGCTCCAGAATTTTAGTAAAAGGCGGATTTCGGTAACCTTGGCCAAAGGACGGAATCATTATCTCTGTCGCCAGAAGCTTTGGGAGCTTGATCGTCTCGTCAGTGCAAATGATCCACTGCGGCCCGCTTTGGATGAAATAATAGAGATCGTTCACCTCTGGGATGGTGATAACTCGACGTTGCCATTTCAACCGGACACTGCCTTGTGGGCCGAAATCGGCCAAACAGCCGAAGATTGTCTCGGTACGCAGTGCGAATTCTACCAGGTAAATCCTAGCTTTCTGGCCACCGAACGTTTGAATACTAGCCACCTGATTATCACTAACCATGCTTTGTATCTCACGGACCTAGCAACTGGCGGGCACCTGCTGCCAGCTCACCGAGCGGTCATATTCGATGAAGCTCATCAGCTGCCGGCGGTGGCAACCAGAGCTTTCTCTTTCTCGATCGGGCGCTATAGCGGTCAGGCATTGCTTAATAAGCTACGAAGACGAGTGGCACCGCTTCCCGAAGAGATCACTTTCGGGATCATAGCGCTAGAAGCACGTTTATTCAGATGGCTACTGCGGATAGCAGATGACAACTCTAATCTAGTAGCAACCTTGGAAGATCGAGTGGTCTTTCGACTTTACCCTGATGCAGATTTTATCGACATTGCCGAAAGCCTTGGCGAAAAACTGGAGCAATTGCGCAATTGGCTCGCCCCTACTCTAGATCATGGTGGTCTTTTGCGGCCAGAATTCGCTACTAAAGCGGCTTCTCATTGCGAGCGACTATTACTTCAGCTCTCGCACCTGATCTGGCAATGGCACTATTTCGCTCGAGAGGCTGCGATGGTCGGGGAGCGTGTGAACTGGGTAGAAATAGATCGCATGGCTGGCTCTTTTGCGCTAAAGAGCGCTCTGCTAAAAGTGGGGCCAATTTTGCAAGAAACCCTGTGGTCCCGCCGCACTGCCATACTGACATCTGCTACCTTGGCTGTGTCGGGTGATTTTAGCTATTTTCGCGAGCAAATAGGCCTATCACAAGCCGCAGAGCTTGTCCTGCCCAGCCCCTTCAATTACGAGCACCAAGTTATTCTTTACATACCGCGTTTTTTACCAGAGCCCAATCATCCCGGTTTTGCAGAGGACTCGCGCGTGGTTATCCGTAATATCCTCGATTACTCGCAGGGTCGGGCTTTTGTACTATTTACTTCCCTGCGGGCCATGCGAGCGGCCTTTCGCGTACTATCCGGCACTTTATCATTTCCCTGTCGCCAGCAAGGTGAAGCTCCGCGCATGAAACTCCTCGAGTGGTTTCAACACACGCCCCAGGCGGTATTGTTCGCTACTGCCAGTTTCTGGGAAGGCATCGACGTGCCAGGCGAGGCGCTGTCTTGTGTGATCATTGATCGGCTGCCATTTTCCACGCCCGATGATCCAGTAGTTCAAGCTCGTATCGAGAGGCTAAAAGCCGAAGGACGCGATTGGTTCAGCACGTATACCCTTCCGGCAGCTATCATCAGGCTCAAGCAAGGCTTTGGCCGTCTCATCAGAACCGGTACGGATAGAGGGTTAGTAGCAATACTAGATAATCGTCTCCTCACCAAACCCTATGGTGAGATCATCTTGCGAGCGCTGCCTGATTGCCCACACCTTCGCGATTTGTAAGCGTTCGGTAAAGCTATCTGCGTTGTTGCACTGGTAAATGTACTCTTTAGCTGGCTCGGGTGGTGGCAACCCGTTCTATGGCTACCAATATTTCGGCTATGGCTGCATAGAGCGAGGCCGGGATTTCTTCCCCCACATCGGTCAAGCGGTGAAGCTCGCGAGCCAACGGCGGGTTTTCCACGATCGGAACATTATGCTCCGCGGCAATCGCACGGATGCGCAATGCTGTCTCCTGGACACCGCTGGCGACTACCACAGGCGCCAGCATGTCTGCTTTTCGATAAAGCAAAGCGATGGCATAGTGAGTAGGGTTGGTGATGACGACAGTAGCCTTCGGAACCTGTTGCATCATGCGGCGCATGGCCGCCTGGCGCATTCGTTTCTTGATTTCCCCCTTCAAAAGGGGGTCCCCCTCCTGCTGTCTTGCCTCGTCTTTGACTTCTTGCTTGGTCATTCGCAGCGACCGCTTGTAATCATAGCTATGCCAGAGATAATCAAAAACGGCGATGACGATGAGGGCAATTACCAAGCGCAAACAAAGTATCCAGGCCGTATCGCCCAAAACTGCTCCGACGGACTGTGGGCTTGCACGTAAACCAGACAAAATCATCGGGTAACGATCTGCCAGGACTTGCCAGGCAATAGTAGTCAGCACTACTATCTTGAGGATATTCTTGCCAAGCTCCACGAAAGATCGTGCCGAGAAGAACCGCTTGAATCCAGTAAAAGGATTTATCTTGCTCAGATCAGGCCGCAAAACTTCTGTAGTCACGAGTGGCCCGACTTGCACAGCAACGGTAAATATTCCTACCACCAGCAGGAAGAGCGCAATCGGCGCAGTAACACGCAGCGCAACTAAGCCGTCTTCCAACATGACCCGGTAGAAAAATGTAGGCGGTAGATCACCAGTGGGCAAATGCCCCAGACGGTGTTCCATAAGATGATAAAGCTCGGCAGCCATCGCTTCCCAGCGTAATCGAATGATCAGCAAGGCTGCGGCCAAAATCGCTGCTGTCGTAACGTCTTGGCTTCGTAGTACGTTGCCTTTTTTTCTGGCATCACTGATGCGCTTGGGTGTCGCTTCTTCGGTACGATCGGAATCGGCCATCGATCTTCGCTAGCCAAAAAAAGTGATGAGCTGGCGGGCCAGTCGTGTGAACAGATCGCCAAAATAAGCGACGATCAAAGGTAAACCAAGTATCAGAGTAAGGAATCCGACACCGATCTTGGTAGGAAAACCCGTAACGAAAATATTCATCTGTGGCATCATCCTGTTCATGATCGCCAACGCCAGTTCGACTAGCAATAAAATACCCAAAATCGGCAGCATGAGAGCAAAAACAATGAAAAAAAGTTCATTTGTTGCCCCGAGTATTTTCGATAGGATGCGATCCTCTAAAATAAAGGAACCGGGTGGTACGACCTGCAAGCTATGGGCCAAAGCTAGCAATAACCAGTGGTGGCCATCCAGCAATAGAAACGTAACAGTAGCAATTAGCGTCAAGAAGATGGATAAGCTAGTAAGCTGTTGTCCGGACGTGGGATCAACTACCTGATCCATGCCAAATCCCATTTGTAGCCCCACCATGAAGGCGGCAAATTGAATACCATGAAAAACTAACATCGCTACGAATCCGAGAATAATTCCTACCAACAATTCATTAAAAATTGCCAGCAACACATCCAGGGCGTTCGTCAAATGCTGTGAATTGCCGGTGCCCAGTTCCAGTGGAAGAAATATCAAGGCCAGCAAGAGACTTAGCCCGATTCGCAGACGCACCGGGATCTGGAT
>JACQUT010000177.1 GCA_016267585.1 Cyanobacteria bacterium NC_groundwater_1444_Ag_S-0.65um_54_12 | reverse complement strand
CGATAATAGCTTCCGTAGCCCCTGCCGTAGCATTGCGGAATCCCTGCTCGATACCAGCTGGGCAATCGATCAGGACGTAACGATAGCCATTGGATTGCAGATCGGCAATGAGCTGTTGCATTTGCTCCGGATTTACCGCGGTTTTGTCACGGGTCTGCGCTGCCGGCAGTAAGACAAGATTTGGCATCCGCTTGTCCTTGATCAAGGCTTGACGAAGTTTACAGCGTCCCTCTACCACGTCCACGATGTCATAAACTATACGATTCTCCAGACCTAAAATCAGATCCAAGTTACGTAAGCCAATGTCTGCATCGATCAGGGCCACCTTCTCACCCATAGTAGCCAAGGCCATGCCAAGATTGGCAGTAGTAGTCGTTTTTCCTACCCCACCTTTGCCAGAGGTGATTACTATAACTCGATCATTTGACATTACAATCCTCCTGAATATCTCACTAGAGTGATAGCAAGATGAGAGCAAAAAAAAACAAACTCTCGATATGTTACCAGAAAAGAGCGATAGAGTTGCCTGCTAAAGCGGGCAGATGTGAATCTCGCCGTCCTCTACCGTTGCCACTTCCGGGTTTTTGCTAGGTGGCGGCTGCATACCATCCGGTGCCCGGGCTATGAGCTCTCCAATACGCAACTGAGTTGGGCGCAAATTGATAGCCAAAATGCGTGCTGTCAGATCTCCGGCACAACCAGCATGAGCCATTCCGCGCAGCGTACCGAACACGACAATATCACCCCCTGCTCGGATCTCGGCTCCCGCGTTCACATCCCCGATAATTACCACATTGCCGGGAGCCTCGACCACCATTCCGGAACGTACCGGGCCTTTGAGGTAACGAGCAGCCGGCTCGGGACTGCTAGAGGTTTTGGCTGGCACGGCCAGAAGCTCTTCGTAAACTTCCAGATAGTGCTTACAAGCATGCTCACGAACCTTGGCCACCTTCGATATTATTCCATCAAGCTGTAGATCGAAGCCGGTAGTCAAGTCGGCGAACAGCATATCTAACTCGCCGTTCGACAATTCCCGATCGCCCAAATCTATCATTACATGAGCGCTTTCCCAAAATTCGCGAGCTACTTGCATGCGTTCCTGCAAAGCCTGCATGGCAATAGACCATGGAGGCTCCGGGGAAATGATTATTAAAAAACCACCACGCCACCCCTTGAAGCGTATTGTAGCGATATCATCTACAGTGGCGCTATTGCACGTCTCGCTAACCAAATCTTCGGAACTTTCGCTGTCAATCATCGGGGTCTCTCCTGTGCCACGAGTGTACATTATCCTCTGACGCTACGGTACTTTGGCTAGCTGGAAGCAGTGATTTGGTGGCAGGCTTGGTGGCCGGCAGTAGCGAGACGCTAACCGTCTTGGTCGCCTCCGTTGGCAAACCATGGAACTGTCGCAATAGCTTGCCCGCAATCGGCGCTGCTACCGATCCGCCATGGCCCGCGCGCTCTAACAAAATAGCCATGGCAATACGCGGTCGTTCTGCTGGCGAATAGCAAACGAACCAACCGTGCGTCTTACCTACCTTGCCTGCCTGAGCCGAACCGGTCTTGCCAGCAGCAGTAACGCCGGGAACCTTGGCGGCGGTCCCGGTCCCCACTTCGACCACATCCTTGAGCGCCGAGTGCAACATCT
Organism: Cyanobacteria bacterium NC_groundwater_1444_Ag_S-0.65um_54_12; assembly: GCA_016267585.1. Classification (GTDB taxonomy): domain Bacteria; phylum Cyanobacteriota; class Sericytochromatia; order S15B-MN24; family VGJW01; genus JACQUT01. Next base: position 1,497 of record JACQUT010000177.1, on the reverse strand, counting down.
GCCAGGTTTCTTGTTTCCAGTTATTCTTGCTCGGAGGATCATGGGATTCCGCCAAGTAAGGTGGGCGCAGTAACTTGGGACGAACTACTCTGCCACCGTTAGCTACCGTCGCAGTCATGACTGCTAGTTGTAGGGGGCTAGTATTGACGTAGCCTTGACCAATGGCCATGTTTACCGAATCGCCCGGATACCATTTGTCTCTCATGACCAAGCGCTTCCATTCACTATCTGGAATAATCCCGGCAGTTTCGCCTGGCAACAGGATTCCCGTACGTTGACCTAGACCCATGGAGCGCGCCACCTTCGCCATGAAGTTACCACCCATGCGCAAGCCCAGTTCATAGTAAACGGTGTCTATAGACATTACCAGGGCACGATGAAAATTCACCAGCCCGAAACCGCCAGGTTTCCAATCACGGAAAGTGCGATTGCCCAGGTAGAATACGCCAGTGCTGATGAAGCGTGAATTTTCTTTGACGATGCCGGCTTCCATGGCCGCGACCGTAGTGACTATCTTGAAAATTGAACCTGGCGGGTAAGAGGAAGCGATAGCTCGGTTCAGCAAGGGATGCAGCGGCGAATTGAGTTCACGCCAGTGCTGCTTTAGCAAGCGTCCAGCAAAAAGATTGGGATCGAAATCTGGCTGGCTAGCCAGAGCCAAGATCTCTCCGCTGTTAGCATCTATACAAACTATTGCTCCGATCTTACCCGCCAGTTCGCGCTCCGCTACCGCCTGCAAATTGGCATCCAGCGCCAAAGTCAAATCTTTTCCCGGAACTGCCGGAATTGCCGCCAGGGTGCGAATCGCCCTCCCACGAGCATCAACTTCTATCTGTTGCCTGCCGGGTCGCCCGCGCAATTCCTGATCAAATACTTTTTCGATACCGGTTTTGCCCACGATGTCGCCGGGGCGAAAGTTTTGTTCAGCCGCCAGCTCTAGTTCGGCATCCGTGACTTCACCCGTGTAGCCCAGTAAGTGCGACGCGAAACGACCACGTGGGTAATAACGACCTGTTATGGGATCAATTGAAACACCGGGCAATTTTGGCATATTCTCGGCAACAATGGCAATCGTCCGCTCATCGACGTCTTGCAGGATCCGGGTTGGGTATCTGGCAGCTTTTTGCCACTTGATCCGTATTTCTGCCGGAGTCAAACCAAGCAATCTACTCAATCGATCGATGACCGCTTCAGCCTGCTCGCTGGTCAAATTGCTGGGGTACAAGGTGATTGAATAAGACAAACGGCTAGCAGCTAGTATCTTTCCGCGACGATCTTTGACCACCCCCCGGGGTGCTGGATTAAATATGATGCGGAGGCGATTCCCTTCAGCACGTTCACGAAACCGTTCCATGTCGATCACTTGCAGTACGACTAATCGGCTGGCGAGCAACAAAATGAGCGCTACCAAGATACTGGCAAAAACCCACTCCCTGGCAGGATTTCTTGCAGCGCTCACCTCATCTTAACCTTTGTGGGAGGCGAGAATTGCCCTTT
>JACQUT010000156.1 GCA_016267585.1 Cyanobacteria bacterium NC_groundwater_1444_Ag_S-0.65um_54_12 | reverse complement strand
GCTGTAACACAGTGTTGCCATCTGGAATCACCGGTTCTTGCCCGCGCCAGATTGCCGCCAGAATCGAGCCAGCAGGAAAATCTAACTTGCGAATGGGCAAGCCAATTACCGGAGAAGTAGGAGGCAAATCTATCTCTAGCATGGACATTCTCCCATGCCAGGTAAAAAGCGTCATGATGTCATGTGGAACTATTTCGTACTCGATAGAATGAGTCACTAGCGAAGTGACGCTGATCAGGAACCCGACCCCGGAAAGGCGAAATAGTTCCTCATTCCGAGGATCGTTTACCCGGGCTACTGCTCGCTTGACGGCAAAAAGCTGGCGGGCAATTTTACAAATCACGTAGTTATCTTGATCTCTACCGGCAACTGCTACTATGACATCAGCTCTTGCTATCCCGGCTCTGGCGAGTAGATCTGGATTAGTAGCATCTCCTGCGATGACAATTACTTCGTTGAATTCCTCTACGACTTGAGCACATACTCGTTTATCGCGCTCGACCAGGGAAATTTCGTGACCTTGTGTCAATAATGTTCGGATGAGATGCAGGCCGACCTTCCCCCCACCAGCAATCAGAACGAACATCAGCTCTGCCTTAACTGGGCAATTCGCCGCTCCAGCGAAATAGTCGCCTCCATGGTCGGACTCAGCACCTCGAAACCTGCTTCTTCGTATAATTGCCGCAGCCGCGGGTGATCAATCCTGACAATTACTCGCGGATGGCTGAAGATATTACGTGCTACATCGGCAACCATCATATTGGTGTTTTCGTCTCGAGAGACTATCACCGCCACTTCTGCCTCTTCGATTCCAGCTTGGCGCAAAACTTCCGTATCAATCTCGGTACCCACGATGGTACGACCTTTGAACTCCTTGGGAAGGTAAGTAAGCATATTATGCCGATCCATGTCTAGAATCGTCACTTCTTGTCCACTCTCCACCACACGCAACGCAAAACTGGCACCCAATCGCCCACAACCCACTATCAATATCACAGTTTTAACCCCCGCAAGCGAATATTCGAATATATACAAAGTTTAATAAGACGCCAATTTGCTTGAGCTAATATACTATTTGTTTAGTAGACATGGCCAGGATTAACAGCTCTGCCATTGATTCTAATCTCGTAATGCAAGTGTGGACCAGTAGCATTACCGGAAACTCCTACCGTTCCGATAATGTCTCCTGCCTGTACCTGTTCGCCAGAACGCACCAAGATACGTGCCGCATGGGCGTAGCGTGTCACCATGCCCTTGCCATGGTCTATATCCACCATCCTGCCATATCGGCCTTCCCAGCCGGCATACGTAACTTTCCCGCTACGGGCGGCACGAATGGGCGTACCAATCTTGGCGGTTATGTCTATTCCGGGATGCCAATCGGCACCCCGTTCGCCAAATCGGCTGGAGATAGCATGGCTAGCTAGCGGCCACTGGAAGGTATCGGACAGCGCTCTACTGACATCACCCCATATGCCACGATGACTGAGCGATCGGCGATCGCGCTTGCGATAGCCACGCTGCCTACCTTCCCGAACTCTGCCAGCAAAATTGGGCACCTCGCCTGGCAAGAAAATGATCTGGCCTCGTCTCAAGGTAGTACCGGCGCCTGGATTGAAACGGTAAAAAACCTCCCGATTGATCCGGTTAGCACCAAGCAACTTTTTCAGCGTCTCACCCTTGCTCACGGCATGATAATAACCATCTGCTGGAGGTATTTTTAGAATCTGGCCAATTTGCAGAACGCCAGCTGCATCCAATTTATTCGCGAAAAGTAACGTTCTGGGCTGCAAGCCGAAGCGGCGTGCGATAATCTCTGGAAAATCGCCCGCACGAACTTTGTAAGTACGATCTAGTACCGGAGTGACTGCTGTACGATCTGATACTGAAGTGACTGCTGGCTGAATCTTCCGCGGTAATACTTCGACCCCCGGTGTCGGCTCTTGGGGAATGAATAATTTTTGGCCGATCTGCAAAGTACTCTTCTTGGAGAGTTTGTTGGCAGTGAGCATATCAGGTAGCTTCACACCGTAGCGCAAGGCAATAGCACCCAGCGTATCACCGTTTTTGACTTCGTAGATCACTGGCAGCGCCGATTTATTGATAACTTCCGGCTCGTTGAGCCCCGGCTTGACAATTTTGGGTTCAACTGCCACCGTAGCTGGCAGTTTATCTTTGGCAGGATAAGCCAGGGGTGGCAGTTGTTGGCGACGCTGCGTGTCGGGACGTGCAAAAACCAGTATTGCCAGCGCCGCCATGAGAAACAAGGCCAGTCCGCTTACCACGAAGCGGCTTATTCGCTCTTCGCGGCAGCGGCGCTGTTTCCGGTATTTTTGTAAGTTAACGGAACTAAAAAGCGCTGGCTCATAATGGAAAACCCTCAGGTCTCCGGTATTCTTATTCAGGCATCCTACCGCAGGCAACGAAGAATCAGCATGTGAGATCCGGGAGCTGGCATTCGACAATGGTAGTAACCGTAGCAAAAAGTGCTTGGAAAAAATGCTGCCAGGCTTGATTCGTGCTCGCCTTGGTGCTAGCAATTGTCCAGATTCAGCATAGCGATAGGTTCCGATATTCATGGCGCCATCGGAACTGTCTTCAAGGGGTACTGTGTACATCAAGACCTCCGGCAATACCTTGCCTTTGACATCCTTGATTGCTTGACTACCTGATTCCCTCATTGGAACAAGGCAGTAGAACTAGCTGCTAATCGTGCCAATTGCGAGATATGCCATATTTTTCAGGGCATGCTACCAGTCGAAGCAGGGAGCGTCAAACCGCTTGCCGGCTCCCAGGGCTAATTGCTCGAGCATACGTCGTACAGTGATGGCTTCAGCTCGCCTGGGATATGTCACTCGGCGGGTTGTCTGTCCAGTAGGTCGGTATTTGGCCTCGGTTACCTCGCGCAGGTATGCCAGTATGTTAAAAACAGCGGAATCTTGACCGGTCAGAAAGTCTAGAGCTACCACGCGAGCATTGCATCTGACTTCCCAGTCGCCAGCAATTCGTATTTCTTGTCCCCTGAGCCAAAATTGCGCCAGATAAGGTTCTAGCCCATAGTAAGTGAGCGGACGGTAAAGTGCAGCTAGCAGACCACCACTACCGAGATTTACAATAGTCCCGCGCAAAGGCAACGAATGGTCTGGTGGCAGCAGTTCCAAAGGCAAATGACAATTATGCCGGGGATGTTTGCGGCGATCTGGACCCTGGTATGCAGATTTCATCAATTCTAATCTCCGGATGTCAGGTAGCCAAGCTGCTTGAGTGCTGCTTTCTGGCGGCGCCAATGCGGTAATACTTTGACCCAAAGTTCCAGGAAGACTTGATGTTCGAGCAGTTTTTCAATTTCTTGACGGGCTCGTTCACCAATTAACCGCAGCATGCGACCATCTTCACCTATCAGGATGCCTTTTTGCGAGGCACGTTCCACGAATATGGTAGCTCTGATGATCGTGAGTTTCGGTGATCGCTCGATCCATTCTTCCACTTTGATAGCGACCGCATGTGGTACTTCTTCTGCGGTTTGACGCAGTACTTGTTCTCTAATGAACTCGCCGGCCAGCTGACGCAAGGTTTGGTCAGTAATAGTTTCCTCGTCATAATAAGGTGGCCCGACCGGTAATTTGGCCTCGAGTAACCGTAATAATTTCTCGCAATTCTTACCACGCTGGGCAGAGATGGCAACCTGTCCCACCCAGGAAGCTAGATCACGATAGGCTGCCACCGTTTCATCCAGCAATTGCT
>JACQUT010000155.1 GCA_016267585.1 Cyanobacteria bacterium NC_groundwater_1444_Ag_S-0.65um_54_12 | reverse complement strand
TGCTGGTTGCCTCCCGAGAGATTGCAGCTCAGCTGTTCAAGCTTCGGGGGGCGAATGCCGAGTTCTTTGACCAGTTCCTCGGCCTTTTGTCGTTCCAGATAGCGTCGTATGAAACCCAGGAAAGTGAAACGCTCTAGCGAAGCAGCCGTGATGTTTTCGCGCACCGATCGCAGCAGCGCCAAGCCTTGTGCCTTACGATCTTCTGGCAAGAGACCAATCCCGGTGCTGATCGCCTCCCGTGGGTTTTGCACGCGTCGCATTTTTCCATCTACCAATAGCTGTCCAGAACGCCAAGCAGCGAGACCAAAAATAGCGCGCAGCAATTCGGTACGCCCGGCTCCCACCAGGCCGAATATTCCGATAATCTCGCCGGCACGTACTGCAAAGGAAATGTTCTTGACGCTGCGATTGGACAAATTGACCACCCGCAGGCGTTCCGGGCCCAACGTTACTTGACGTGGCGGATGAGTGTCTGAAAGATTGCGTCCCACCATAAAATGAACGAGCTGGTCATCAGTCATGGTATCTAGTGGACCAGAGGCGACGGTCTTGCCATCTCGCAGCACCGTGATCCGATCTCCTATGGAACGTAACTCTTTCAGGCGATGCGAGATATAAATAATGGCCAGGTTATAAGACTTAAGGCGCAAAATCAGCTCATGGAGCACCGCTACTTCGTGGTTAGACAAGGCTGCGGTAGGCTCGTCCATCGTCAGCACGCCATGACTAGCATTTGCACTGAAGTCAATAATCGCTTCACCGGTGGACCGCCTGGTAATGGTAAATACTTGCGAAAGGGCTTTCGCAATCTCTACTAGCTGGCGCTGCGCAATGCCTAGCTCACTGACCGGCGTAGCTGGATCTATCTCCAGTGCTACTGCTTTTAGCAGAGTTTTGGCATAAGAAGACATGGTTCTTCGATCGATGAAACCCCAAAGGGTTTGCTCCCGTCCCAGGAAAATATTCTCCGCCACCGATAGCGCACCAACGAGATTTAGCTCTTGATACAGGGTTATTATGCCGAGTTTGAGAGCTTGCTGTGGGTTAGCAATTCGAACTGCCGTGCCGCGGAAACGTATTTCCCCTTGGTCAGGTTGATAGACACCGGCTAGAATTCTCAGCAGGGTAGATTTTCCAGCACCGTTCTCACCTGATAGTACGTGCACCTCGCCAGGGAAAACCGTCAAGGTTACAGCATCGAGCGCCAAGGCACCCGGGAAAGCTTTAGTTAGATTGCGTACTTCTAAAATCGGGGGCAGCACTCCTGATTTTAGCATCGCCAGAGAGTTATAATGGCGGTCAAATGATGAACTGTCCCGGGTGTGGCGCACGGGTAAACGCGGCACGCTTCTGCCCACAGTGTGGAACTGCACTGCTGACTACCTCCAAGCTAGCCGAGCAAAACAGCGAACGGCGGGTCGTTTCAGTGCTCTTTGCCGAGATCGTGGGAATGTCCTCGTTGTACGCTACCATCAACGATCCCGAGGAAATAAAGTCCGTAGCTGATGCCTGCCTGCAGGCCATCACTGAACCAGTTTATCGTTACGGCGGCGTCATTGACAAATACATCGGTGAGGCTATCGTAATGGCACTGTTCGGTGCTCCGCTAGCTCATGAAGACGATCCGGAACGCGCGCTCAATGCCGCGTTTGCCATGCGTCAAGAACTCGAGCGTTTCACCGGAAAGCACCAGGTCGCGCTGCAGTTACGCGTAGGCATCAATACCGGTTTGGTAATAGCCGGAGCAGTCGGTGGCGAGGCCAAGCAAGATTATACCGTCATGGGTGATGCCGTAAATCTGGCCCAGCGCCTCGAATCCAATGCGCCGGCTGGGCAAATCTGGGTGAGTGCCGAGACAGCGATTCGTGCCTGGAGTGCCTTTGCCTTCACCGAGCTTCCACCACTGAAGGTAAAAGGCAAAACCGAGCCGGTCCGAGCTTTCAGTGTCGAGTATCCCAGGCAAATCGGCGAGACTCCTCGCTATTTGCAGCTGGTCGGTCGAACAACCGAGCTGTCACGTTTGCAGGCCCACCGCGTAGCGGCAGAAAAAGGCTCTCCGCAATGCGTATTTCTGCGCAGCGAAGCGGGTTTGGGGAAAAGCGCATTGCTGTCCAGTCTAGAATGGTCTGGCTTCCGGGTCTGGCGCGCCCGCTGTCGCTCTTACGGTGCAGAGACTCCCTTTGGCTTGGCCCGAGAAATCTTGAACCAGCTAACTTGCAACATGGATGATTCACCATGTCAGCAGCACGACAAAGTTGTACTGGATTGGTTAAAGAGTGGAGCTGATAATCCCGGATTGGAAGGATTGACACCAGCACAGCTCTGCTCTCGGGCTGCTGATGCTTTGGCAGATCTGGTCATGGCAGATTTGCCAGCCGCTGTCATTCTTGAAGATTTGCAATGGGTCGATGATTCTTCGCGTCTTTGGATCGAGCGTTTGATTGATCGGTTCCGCTCGCCCCAAAGCGCAAGGTACCCTTTCTTTCTGGCCGGTACCGCTCGCCCTGGCAGCAAGCTTTCCGATCTGGCCGGTACCACCTTCGATTTTTCGACACTCATGCTAGGTCCCCTGGCTGAAGCAGAAACTTTGGCTTTGGCGGCGCAATTATTAGAGTTTCCTGGTTCGCCAGATAGCTGGTCTCTGCCGACGCGGCAATTGGTCAGCCGGGTGATAAGACGTGCCGGAGGTAATCCCCGCTTCTTGATTGAACTTGTTGATGATTTATTGCAACGCGGCATATTCATGAAGGGAAATACCCAAACACCAGCTACCCGGCAATCCATTCTCAAGTTCTTACCAGCTACTATTCAAGCTACCATTCGAGCTCGCCTGGATCGCTTGGGAGCGGTGGCCAGAACAGTACTAGCTGCAGCAGCGGTAGCTGGGCGGACCTTCGAACACGACTTGCTAGCAGCACTGGTGGGCGAAGCGACTGCCGAAAAAGGCATAGCAGAGCTGGTAGAGGCCGGGATATTGCAATGGCAAGGTAACCAACTGGCTTTTCGTCAAGAGCTCGTTCGCGAAGTAGCCCACGATTCCTTGCTTGTTCGCAATCGCCGCAATATGCACCAGGCGGTGGCTCGCTATCTACTCCAGACCGGTGGTTGGGTGGCGATCGACACTACTGATAGTGGCGCGGGGTTGACCTTGCCCAAAGCGGTGATCCCTTTGGCGCGAAGCGCCGGGGAAGAGCAGGCGCGGTCAGTTGAACTGACGGTGGAAGGGCCACTATTGGACCTGGCACCGACGGTGGCCTTCCACCTGGTAGCAGCCGAAGAATGGAAATCCGCCGTCTATTTTTTGTGGCTCGCCTCTGAGCGAGCCTGGGTGAACTGCGAGTATAGCGCAGCTGAACGGTGGCTCACACTTTGCTTGCAAGCCACCGAAAAGGCACCTGATGCGCCAGGAGCACCATCCATTGGAAAAGTATGGCGAAGACTAGGAGCTACCTTGGTGCTGGCTGGCGAAGACCATGCCGCGCGGGAAGCGCTGAACAAGGCCATGACACTGGCAGCCGATAAAGTCGAAGCGGCAGAAGTTCGGCTAGCGCTGGCGGACATGGCGGAACGCGAGGGCGATTACGATCTGGCAAATACCGAGTTGCAGACCGCCTTGGCCTCATTGCCGCCAGGCGCCCATCGAGTGTCCTCGCTTTTACTGAACAAGATGGCACTTATTCGTTTCCGTAATGGTGATTTTGATGCTTGTGCCAGATTGCTCGATGATTCGCTCGAGAGTTCTAGTGAAGATCCAGAAATTGCTGGTTTTGTACACAGCTTGCGCGGTTTGCTTTTCTATCGGCGTGGCCAGCTGGCAGAGGCGATCGCCTGTCATGAGCGAGCGCTAGAGTGCCGGAGAGCCGAGGGAGACCTGGCTGGTATTGCCAAATCTTTGAGCAATCTGGCGGTTGCCAGAATGGATGCCGGAGATCATATCCGTTCATTGCAGGACAACAATGAAGCATTAGCTGTCGCGCATCGCATCGGCGATCGCCCACTCGTCAGTCTAATTCTGCTGAATTTAGGCGCCGGTGAACTGGCTCGTGGCCAGGCGAGCCGAGCTGCCGAACACCTGACTGCTGCACTGGATCTCAAGCTACGGCTGAAGGATGCAGTAGGGGCTGCCACCTGTCGCATCACTATTGGTGATGCCTTGACGCAGCTAGGGCGAATCAGTGAAGGCGTTGAGCTGCTGACCCAGGGCGCAGCGGAGCTAGAAAGCTTAGGGGCGCGAGAGGTGCTTCCAGAGGCCTTGACAACTCTAGGACGTTCTCTCCTTGCTGCTAATCGTCCAGCCCAGTCGCGCGCAACTTTGCTGCATGCCTTGGAGCTGGCCAAGGAAGTGGGCGCTGACGGGCAAGAAGTAGAAATCATGCGCCTGCTTGATAAAATTACAGACCATTGCTGATTATGCTACAGAAGGCAATGATCGATCAGCTAAGCAACTTGCCTTTAGCAGGTTGCTTATTGGATTTTTTCAGCGGCCGGTTAGAGCGAGCCCAAAGCCGTGCGAGCTGCTGTTGCTCGGATTGTAGTTTGCAAATCTTGTAATCGATAAAGGTTTCCAAGAAAGGGAGATCGCAAGTCAGAGAAATAGCCAGTTCTTCGTCATTGGTTGTGTGGGCCACTTCCACATGATCAGCGAATTCCCTCAACAAATCGAGCAATAAACAAATTTGACCGGGATTATACGACATGTTTTTTCCCCCGGTCGCTGCTTCGCGCAAGGGCCCTTTTGCACGTCTCCGTTGCTGGTGACTCTTGGATTTTTCTCGCTCGGCCATAATTTTCTATCTCAAGTCAAGCTTCGGCACAACAAACTATCTAGTGGGTTCCGCTAGTTTGATAGTAAATTCCGGAGCGTTTGTTAACAACTTTGAACCAATTGGCGCTATAAGGCTGATAACGGGATTGCTAACGCTCTACATTTCACCAGGCCATTCTAGCCGAGACATCCCCGTTCTTTCGGCAGCCTCATCCTGGCTCCCTGGGCCCCTGCTGGGTAATTTGTAACTTCTAGTGAAGTTTTGTAAGCTTCCTTTACGGGCAAAAATCATAACACCGAATGAGCTAACCTGCTTCGGACACTGGTGTCGGTGTCGGACCTAGGGGTAGAGACCGCGCACTTCAAAGGTCTTGGCTACACGACCTACGCCAATTATCCATGCGGCCAAGCGATAGCTAAGATCACGTTGTCCCACTTCCTGCTGCACCGCCTGGAATGCCCTCGTCAAGACGTCCTGAAGCTTACTATTCACTTCCGTCTCTGACCAGAAAAACTCATTTCGCCCCTGGACCCATTCCAGATAGGAAATCACCACGCCTCCGGCATTCACCAGAACATCTGGCAACAAGGTGATGCCTCTCTGCAACAGGATCTCATCGGCCGCCGGGGTAGTAGCTGCATTGGCAGCCTCACAAACAATGCTCGCTTTAATATTGCTGGCATTGGCCACGGTAATCTGCCATCCGGTAGCTGCCGGGATCAGGACATCGACTGACAGTGTCAACAATTGCTTGGTGTCTATGGGATCCGCATCGTTGAAACCGGCAATTCCTCCACTGGTTCTGACATGGGCTAATAGTGCGGGAATGGCTATACCAGCTTCCCGGTAAGCCCCACCTGTCGGATCGGTGACCGCAACTACCTTGGCACCTAGCTCGTACAACTGCAACGCTGCCACGGAACCAAGCTTTCCGAATCCTTCGATAGCGACGCGCAATCCACTAAAAGAACGCCCGATAACTTTAAGATATTCGGCCAGTATCACGACCGTACCTCTGCCAGCTCCCTGCCAGCCACCCTGCGTGCCACCGATTGCCAATGGCTTGCCGGTAGCAACTCCTGGTGCTGCATAACCTTTGTTGCAACTCCAGGTATCCATGATCCATGCCATTTCGCGGGGACCGGTATTGACGTCAGGGCAAGGAATATCTTTCATGGGATCGAATACTGTCACCATGCTGGAGGTATAACGCCGGGTAAGACGCTCCAGTTCGCCAACTGAAAGCGCGGCAGGTTCCACCGCAATTCCACCCTTGGCGCCACCAAAAGGAACACCCACCAAAGCACACTGCCAAGTCTGCAACATAGCAAGAGCAGTAATTACGTCAATATCGACGTGGGGATGGTAACGAATACCACCGACATATGGACCTAGTCCATCATTGTGCTGGACACGATATCCTATGAAGTGCTGGGTTTGACCATTGTCCATGCGCACTGGACATAGCGTATGAATGACCCGATCTGGCAAAGCCAATCGCTCTTTTATGCCGTCAGCAATGTTCAGGATCTGACAGACAGCATCGAGATTTTTTTTCTCTCTTTCGAGCAAAATAGAATGTTTAAACTCGCCGGCGGTGGCCATCGTATCAGTCGGAACAAGACTGCTTATATCTGGCACAAGGATACCTCCCAGCAACTACTGACCAATTGCATCGTACCATATGGGTGGCGCAGTGACTAACTCGAGCCTTTATTCGTGCCCACCATCACCTACGAATTATTATTGGGCAGAGTATGCTCCGGACGATAGATATGCTACCGCAATGGTGGTTGTGGGATAACTCCACTGATCCGCTATGCCAAACACTGCTACGTGAAGTGAGAGTGGATGGCTTGGTGAGGAGTTTTTGATTATGCAAACCTTTACTCTCACTTTTCTGGGTTGTGGCTCTGGTATCTACTCAGAACTAGGTAATAATAACGTTTTATTAGAGTCTGCAGCTGCGCACACCAACTTGCTCATAGACTGTGGTTTCATTACGGCGCCTGAGCTCGAGCAAACGGAATACCTTGCCAAGATTCAGAATGCTCTTGTTACCCACGTACATGCAGATCATGTGGGGGGGTTCGAATATTGGGGCTACTTGAATCGCTATGTATACCACCATCGCCCTAATCTTTACTTTCATGGGGACGTTTTCGATGAGTTGTGGCATGGTACCCTGCGTGGCGGCTTACAGCGCAGCCAGAATGATGAAGGCAACCCAGAAGAGCTGAGCTTATCTGATTACTACGAACCACACCCGCTCAAAACCGATGAAACAATCCTGATTGCAGGCCTGCCGGAAATACGCTTGCGACAGACTCTGCATGTCAAAAAAAAGCCAGCAATCAGTCTTTTTATCGGCGAGCTGATCTACTATTCCTCTGATACCGTGGAACTGCCTCCAGAACGCGGGCCTACCGGGCGTCCGCTCGAGGCCGTTTTTCAAGACTGTCAACTTTTTGAGGGACCATCCAATGTTCATATATCGATATTTAGACTGGCTCGCGAAATACCGCCGCAACTCAAGAAAATTACTTATTTGATGCACTATGGGCGAGGGTATGACCGTTTTAACCCCGAAGAAATGGGGTTTGCGGGGTTTGTAAAGCCTGGCCAGCTGTTCGAGTTCCGGTTTTAGTATCATAATGCGCTTTAATTTTGCTTATTTTTCTTTGTCTTTATCTTGTCCCTCTATAAAAAATAAGTCAGCAGCAGAATCTAGATTGACTGCGTTTCCCATGACTGATTCTTCGGGATTCATTGCCAAAATGCCAGCTTGAAGCTGTTTTAACGCAAGTTGTGCAAGAATATAGGTAGGTTCATATTCCAGTGCTTTCTTGAACTCATAAGTTGCCGCTTTGAGGTGGCCTTTCACTAACCAGATTCGCCCTAGATTATAGTGAGCATAGTGTTGACAATCATAGCGCTTGGCGACGATTGCTTTTTGCAGGTAAGGAACAGCCTGATCATAATTCCCTAGTTCAATCAAGTACACGCCGATATCATTGTAAGGATTGCCGTATTCGGGATCGAGAGCGATCGCCTGCTGGCAAGAAGCGATTGCCTCGCCCAATGCTCCCAGCAAACTAAAAGCCCATCCCATAAAAGTATAGGTCTCTGCCATGGGGAAAAACTCGATACTGCGACGATAATAGGAAATGGCCGTATGAATGAGTTCTATTCGTGTCCGCGAATAGTTATCAGCGAGCGCTTGGCGCTGCAGGCGAAAAGCCTGATGAAAGGAGTCGCGTGCCCGGCGTTTCCGTTCCTGGCCGAATTCCTCTTCTAATGAGCGTTTGGCAGCCATTACATTGCCATCCCTTCCACGATCCTTGGGGCGATTATACCCGATTGTTTGCTTTCCTTTGTTTGGACTCGGTTAAACTACCGCGCTGTCAGTGCAGCGAGAATTTAAGGTAAAAGAAATTGCTAGCTGGGGAATAATTTCTGTAGATAGCTATGACAAGCGAAGATTCGCGATCCTCCGCAGACGATATAGACTCTTTAAGTGACGACGGGTTCCGGCTCGAACCTGGTGACATAGTATGCAAACCTATCTGCAAAGGTAACGCCGTATTATTGAGCGCTGGAACCATACTTAACGGGGAATTGATCGAGAAGATCAGTCAAGCCGGGCTGATAAGTCAGGCTAGATGGTGCGTACGCAAACCAACCAGGACGGAGCGTAACGATCAGCACCAATCTCAAGCTTCCGTGCAAATCGAGAAGGCCAAACGGCTCCGCGAATCCCTGGCCAGCTTGCGGACCATTCTCTGGTTATTGTTGCTCTGTTGCATTGGCTACGCGATTTTTAGCAACTTTGAGTACACTTACTATACCGTGGTGGCGATCG
>JACQUT010000153.1 GCA_016267585.1 Cyanobacteria bacterium NC_groundwater_1444_Ag_S-0.65um_54_12 | reverse complement strand
TGCTGGACGAGGTGATGACCCAGCTGGCCGCCGATCCAGAGGTGACTCGGTTGCGAAATGAACTGTCACAACGGATGGTAGACCAGGAAGAAAAAGTCCGCATGGGGAAGTTAGTCAAGCTAAAGCTCGATCAGCGGCGTGATCGACTGGCAGAAGATATCGTCAGCCACCTGCGGGCTTTGAGTGCCAGTTACCGGGTCCATCCAGTGCTAGCGGAAGCGCAAATCGTGACCGTATCCCTCTTGGCAGCGCGAAATGATGACGACAAAGTAGCGCAGGCGGTACGCGAGTTAGATAAACGCTATGGTGGCGCCTTGCACTTCAAAATCATCGGACCGCTGCCGCCACATTCCTTTTGTACGTTAGGTATTCGGAAGCCGGCGACGGCGGATCTGCTACGTGCCAGGCAAGTACTGGGCTTGCCGACAAGCGCTTCGGCAGTCCAGATCCAAGCTGCCTATCGACGGCTGGTAGCGGAACGGCATCCCGATCGCATAGCGGAACGGCATACCGATCGCGTAACTAGCCAGTCGCTAGACCAGTTCCTGGAGCTGCAGGCAGCCTATCGTCTGATCAATGAATTCGTGCAGCATGCTCCGATCTTGTTGGGCGATACGGATCAGCAGGTTTTCTTTGTCGAGGAGGTCATACCGCAAGCGTCAACCAGTACTGGAACCGCCTGGAATAACCTGGTTACCGTGCCAGCGGTCACCATGGAGGTGGGAGTTGGCAGCTAACTGGTGATGAAGCGCTTGCTCTCCATCCCCATACTGCATTCGGTGACAGACATGGGCAGCATGGGGCATTTCCTCAAAGAAGAGTACACGCGACGCTACGGCTCCGGGCAATGGGAGCGGCATTGTCAAGAAGTGTCCCGGTTCTGGGAGGGGGTTCGCACGGCGGTCAGGCAGCTGGAAATACCTGCAAGGTGCATGCGTATCTATCAAGATGGCTTGCCGCGTTGCAAGCAAGAACTGGTCATCGTGCGCGAAGTGGCAGCTAAAGGTAGCGCTAATTATGCATTGGTGCTGGAGCTGGTAGCGGAGGGTGCGTGCTTGGAAGGTACCGAGGACCCGGATCTGTTGCGCCGAGAGTTGCAGCAATTGCAAGAGCTGGCAGCGGTGCGCGATCCAGAGGCACGTCAGCGCCTGGCGGCAGACTTCAAAGAACAAATGGCCGAAACATTGGAAGCGCGCGATCGCTTTGTAGCGCAGCGTATCACCGAAACCTTGCGTGATGGTGAGCACGGTTTGCTTTTCATGGGATTGCAACACCAAGTGGAGCGCCACTTGAACTCGGATGTCATGGTCTCGTACCTTTTCCCGGGAATGACAGCCGCACCGTCCGCGCAGCAGGACGAATGAAAGATGGTGGATGGTTTGGAAGCACGGTATCTTTACTGCATTATCGATGCTGCTGAGGTCGTCACTTTCTCGACCGCTAGCGTCGGACGCTCGGGGGAAAGCGTGCAACTATTCCCCGGAACCGGCATGGGGGTGGTCATGAGCCGCTGCTTACCACCAGAGTGTACGGTAAATCGAGACAACATGCTCAACCATCAACGTGTCATGGAAGAAGCGATGACCCGTTTCACCGTGCTCCCCATCCGTTACGGAACTATTGCCGAAGCTGCTAGCCAACAAGAGGTGGAGTCGCTCGTACAGCGGCAATTGCTCGAGGGGCGACGTCATGAGCTGGAGCGACTACTGGTTGATCTGCGTGGAAAGCGAGAAATGTCGGTAAAGGTATTCTGGAAGGACCTCGACGGTGTGCTGAAGGAAATCGGGCAAACCGATCCCGAGATCAGTCACCTGGCCAAGCGGCTTGCTGGTAAGTCAGAGATTGCCACGCGTAACGAACGTATCCGTCTGGGCACACTGGTCCAAGAAAAACTGCGACTCCGTCGCGAACAGTTGAGCCAAGAACTGTTTGGTGCCTTGGTCAACACTGGAAGCAAAAGCTACAGCCATGCACTCTTGGGTGATCGGATGGTGCTCAATGGTGCCTTTTTGGTACCGGCAAGCGAACAGCCGGTCTTTACCGACCAGCTCGAGCAACTTAGCGTCGCTCATCCGGAACTGGTTTTTCGTTGTTTTGGCCCCATGCCTCCATGTAGCTTTGTCAATCTAGTGATTTCCTGGAATTGAGGAGCGCAGCAAGATGTTTCTGCTCGATGATATATTGGTAGGTGTTGTCTTCTTGGGCAAGACCATCAAAGAGGCAGCTGAATCTGAGCTTTACGATCTTACCAAGTTGCGGGCCAGGCTAGTAGAGGTGCAGGAGCGTTGGTACACCGGCGAGATCGGCGAAGCGGAATTTCGCAAGGAAGAAGAGAATTTGTTATCGCTCATCGCTACAGCGCATCAGAAGTATGGCCAAACGGATTAGCCAGTAGTTGTTGATTGCGGATATGACAACAGGAGATTATGAGAAATGGTGACAGAGGTTATGAGAATCATGAACGAGGTAGAAAGCCTGACACGCGAGGTAAATCAAGCAGCGGAGCCGCTGGCGTTGACCAGCGTAGTTCTGGCGGCCCGGCGGCAACTAGAAGAAGTCATCGGTCTCTCCACCTCGTCGATGTTAGGGGTGAGGTCCACGGAAAGTGGGTGGCGAGTGATGGTGGAGATGCTGGAACGCAAAGCCGTACCTGATAGCATGGATTTGCTGGGCATCTATGAAGTGCATCTGGATGCTCGTGGCTTGCTGAAAGACTTCACGCGTCGCCGCTTGCGCCGGCGGCAAGATCTGGATGGCAGTCTGGATTAGTCAGCGCAAAACCAACCGCTACCGGGTTCCCGTCCGTGCTTGCACGGCTGGGCAAAAAGCCAGAAATCGGCCTTGGTGAGCAGTTACAACCAATGGTCTGGCCAGGGGAGCTATGTGGAGGAGTCGGCATGCAAGTCCAACCAGGGCAAAACAAAGCAACGCTGGTCGATGTGATCGACCGGATCCTTGATAAAGGGCTGGTACTCAATGCTGACATTCAGGTGACCTTGTGTGGGGTGGAATTGCTGGGCATTCGCATCAGAGCCGTACTGGCCTCATTCGAGACCGCTGCCAAGTATGGCCTGGAGTTCCCGTTTGGCACGCAGCTGGCTCCGGCTATCGCTGCTGACGCTGCAAAAGCGCGCGAGAGTTGCCCAGAGTGCGGAAAGCGTGGCTTGGTAGAGAAATTACTTTCTACCGGCTGTCCCTGGTGCGGCTGGA
>JACQUT010000152.1 GCA_016267585.1 Cyanobacteria bacterium NC_groundwater_1444_Ag_S-0.65um_54_12 | reverse complement strand
GCTAGCGGCTGGCTCACTTGGCCAGGTTTACCGAGCAAAGATCCGTGAAGAGGGCGGAATTCGTGATGTTATCGTAAAAGTCCAACGACCAGGTATCGATCTGCTGGTGGAAGCCGACATGAACGTCCTGATCGACTTCGCCAAATTGATCACCGCTCGCACCCGCTGGGGTAAATGGAACAATGTAACCGCGCTGGCGGAAGAATTCGCAATTATTTTGCGCAATGAATTAGACTTTACCAAAGAAGCTGCAAATACCGAAGAAATCGGCAAAAATCTAGCCGCATGGTACGGTAAGTTAGTAAAAACCCCGAAGATTTACTGGGAATATACCTATCGCCGCATACAAGTGCAAGAATTCTTGCAAGGTAGCAAAGTATCGACGCTATTCCCGCGCAAAGATCCGGGGACGCCACCTCTGATAGAACTCTCGGCAGACCAGCGAAAACGTATTGCGGAAACCCTTACCGTGTGTTTTTTGCGCCAGATTTTTGTTGATGGTTTTTTTCATGCCGATCCGCATCCCGGCAACGTAATGTTTCAATTCGGGCGCGGTTCCGAAGGAATGCCAACCCTGGTATTGATTGACTTTGGTATGGTGGGGCGAACTGACCCTCGCTCACGAGAAATCCTGATCGATTTCTTCCTGGCAATGATCCAGTTCGATGCGGTGCGTGCAACCGATCGTATCCTGGAGTATGGTCACCCGCAAGCTCATCTCGATAAACATGCACTGACCATAGAACTGGATCACTTGCTGCGCGAGTTCCTGGGCAAGCCAGTGGCCGAAGTGCAGATGGGAAAGCTTTTGCAACGCGTGCTGGAGTTAATGTTGCAATACAAGGTGCGCTTGCCTACCAGTTTTTTGTTGATCTCGCGAGTTCTCATCACCATGGAGGGTATTTGTCGACAATTGGATCATGACTACATGTTGATCCGAGTAGCCGAGCCCTTCATACGAAGCCTGATTCGTCAACAGTTTGCCGCTATCTTCCAGGGCCAAGAATTGACACGCTTGGCACTCGACGTGAAGAACCTTTTACTGCGAACCCCACGGAGACTCGATGATTTCCTGGCGCAACTAAATTATGGCCATTTGCGGATCGAGACGGATTTCCGCGAATTTGATAAGCTGGAACGAACGCTGACGGTCATCGGCAACAAAATTGCATTTTCGCTCCTGAATGCGGCACTTTTGATTGCTGGCGCTTTGATGATGCATCTGAACTATGGGCCGCGCATTTTGGGCTTCCCTGCTTTGGCATTCGCTTCCGTGTTTATTTCTAGTTTGCTAGGCATTTGGTTGCTAGTCGCTATATTGCGTTCTGGGCAACTGAAATAAGCGGTTTCGTGTCTTTTCCCACATTATTTCCATATCTCGCGCCACGCTAAAAGAAAATCATAGTAAAATTAACTAGAATAACTCTGCTATGATGGTTTAACATGTCAGGCCAGCATACCTTACTGCTGATCATGCTAGCCGCCAGCTGTATTGCAGCTAGTCTGTTCGTGGAATTTCACCTGGGAAAACAGCAGAAAGCTGATATCCAGCTTTCTTTGTCGGATTTGGTACCAGACAAAGATTTTCACGTGGAGCGTCTCAGTCCAGATCGCCTACGTTTTGCCGTGGCACCAGTATTCTCGCCACGAGCTACCCTCGAGAACTATGAAGCATTCACCAAATATCTAGCTGCTCGCCTCCGGCGCCCGGTGGAGCTGGTGCAAGGCAGCAACTATGCTCAGATCAACGCTTTGCTTCGCACCGGGGATGTAACGTTTGGGCTGGTCTGCAGCGGAGCTTTTGTCATAGGTCGCCAAGAATTTCAAATGCAACCCTTGGCAGTACCAGTCATAGCAGGGAAAAACACTTATAGCTCCTATCTGATCGTGCCAGCCAAAAGCTCGGCACGCGGTTGGCATGATCTACGTGGCAAGACCTTTGCCTTTACTGATCCATTATCTAACACTGGTCGCTTGGTTCCGGTTTATGCTCTGGCCCGGCTAGGAACAACCCCGGATAGTTTCTTCAAGAGCGTGATTTTCACTTACAGTCACGACAAATCTATAGAAGCGGTGGCAGAAGGTCTGGTAGACGGTGCAGCCGTAGATAGCATGGTTTACGATTTCCTGAAGCGACAAAACCAACAATTAACCAGGCGGGTCAAAATTATCTGGGAGTCGTCACCATATGGCTTGAACCCCGTGGTAACACATCCTCGGGTACCGCAAGAGATTTGGCGTACGGTACGCGATATTTTGCTCGACATGCATCGAGATCCTGATGGCCGCCAAGTATTGAAGAACATGGGCGTGGATAGCTTCGAGTTACCTGATCCGAAGGCTTTCCATGGGATCGAGACGATGCTGCGGACACTAGGTGTCCTGGCAAAATCCGGATGAAGCTCCCGGGTACCAGTTTCCGTCTCAAGGTAACTTGGCTTTTTTGCAGCGCCATCCTCCTGCTCGGTGTGCTAGCTGTGCATTATGCCAGGCACGACATGCGCCGTATCTTGAGTTCCGAACTAGAACGTCGAGGCATTGCTATCGCCGAAGATCTGGCAGCGAACGCCATGGATCCGCTTTTGGTGGATGATCAGTTTGAGCTGCATCGGCTAGTCAACCGCGTGCTCTACCATAACCCTGATGTACGCTATATTTTCATGGTGGATGCTGAGCAGAAACTGCGTGTCAACACCTTTGGCTACCGTATTCCGCGTGGGCTTTTCTCAGCCAACGTCCTTACCGCTTATGCTACACATTGGCGAATGAAACGCATTCATACCGAAGAAGGCCTCATACGTGACTTCGCGGTGCCCATACTCGACGGAAAGGCCGGTACGGTAAGAGTCGGCGTTTCCGATAAAAACCTAGAAAATTCCGTAGCTAACAACACCCGGCATCTGAGCATCTTGGTAATGCTTGCTACCATTATCGGGATGTTGGGATCGTATTATCTAGCCGGCTATTTGACACGGCCCCTGCTACAGCTATTAGAGGTGGTTCAGTCGGTAAGTCGAGGCAATCTGTCGCAGCAAATTCCCGGGCCTTTCACTGATGAAGTGGGGCAGTTAGCCAGTGCCTTCAATGTAATGACGCGGGCTCTGACGGACAAGGAAGCTGTCAGGCGGGCGCTGCTGGAAAAAGTAATCCATTCTCAAGAAGAAGAACGGAAGCGGCTGGCACGGGAGCTTCACGATGAGCTGGCTCAACAACTCACCTTTGCACTTTTTACGCTGGAAGGGCTTGAGGGGCAACTGAAGCATGCTAACCGGGAAAGTCAAACTGCTTTTGGCCGAGCGCGCGCTGTCATGAGCAACGTTCTCGCGGAAACGCGTAGACTGATCCGGGATTTGCGGCCTGCTATGCTAGATGATCTGGGGTTGGTACCGGCTATTCGATCTTATGCTCAAACAAATCTAGTTCGCCTGGGATGCCATTTCAACATATCGGCTAATCTACCAGCCAGCATCCCGCCCGCCAGTGAGTTGACGATTTTTCGTATTGTACAAGAAGCCATCAATAACATTGCCAAGCACGCTCAGGCTAGCAATGCCGAAGTAGCGCTGGAAACAAGCGAAGGTCTTCTCCGGGGAACCATCATTGACAATGGACGCGGCTTCCATCCCGAACTGATTGCTTCGCCCAGTGG
>JACQUT010000158.1 GCA_016267585.1 Cyanobacteria bacterium NC_groundwater_1444_Ag_S-0.65um_54_12 | reverse complement strand
GTATAGGATGGCTTGTGAATGCCGGTATTCTTTCGCTGCTGTCGCAACTGACTTCTCTAGATCCCGTAATACAACGTCGTGGTTTGCAAGAAGCCCAGGAGCTAGAACCCGGCCCGGATTCCGTAAAACTCAGGACATTACTCTGGCAACTCGGTGGTGCCAGCCCCTTCAGAGAAATCCGTATCGCAGCGCTAAAGGCGCTGCGTATTCATGATCCGGAAAGCAGCGAAGCTTTGCGCCTACTTGTCGATCTCTATGCCCTTACCAAAAAAACCCGCACACTTTCGCATCAACTAGAACATGACAAAGCAACACTCTTGAAGAAGCTCGGAAAACCAGCATTCACCAAGATTGCCACTCTGTTATTGCCACTGGCATGGGAAGGGACAGAAGCTTTTCGACGGAGCGTAATCGCTGCGATCGGAGACATGGCAAATTCTACTATCGCCCCGCAGCTAATTCCGCTGCTTTTTAGCACTTCTGCTATCGTGCGCAGCGAAACGGCAATAGCTTGGGATCGCTGTGAGGGTCTTTTCGGCGTGACCGATCGTTTCAAGGAAATGATCGGTCTGGAAAAGGAAGAAGCCAGGATCAAGCGGCGGCTGATAGATATAAAGCAGCGCTATACGAAGAAAGAATTGCTGGCAGCTCAGCAAATTTGCTTGTTCTGGGAGCAACCAGCCCGCCGGGGCGAGGTGATCACTGCCTGGCTCGCCGGTGAGGCTCCTGAGAACTTGATAGCGTATTTGCTAGTAAGCCTCGTAGATAAACGCGGCGGAATTCATGAAGTAGCACACCAAGCGTTCTTGAAAATAGGTCCTAGTGCTATTGGACCACTTTGTTCAGCATTGCACGATGCTGACTGGCTAGTTCGCAAACTAGCAGCCGAGATTCTGGGTGACCTGGGAAATCCGGTAGCCTCTGAGCCCTTGATGATCGCGTTAGAAGACACCAAACCGCTCGTGGCTAGAGCAGTAGCTCTGGCCTTGGGACAGCTTCGCGCCACCAAAGCGCTCCAACCGCTATCCAAGGCACTTCAACATAGTGATCCGCTGGTTGCGAAAGCGGCACAGTCAGCCCTGAATCGCATCAAAGGGCAAGAGACAACACCATGATACCGTCTTTGCCAATCACTCTGCTACGTAGGATAATGGCACGATGCCGCGGCTCCCTATTCTAGTGAAACAGCTTCCGCTACATGCCAGCGAGTCTGGGATCCTTTTGGATTTGGTGCCAGATCATATCGGTTGGAACTATGCCGGGCTCAAAGTACTACGGTTGGGGGTAGCAGAGTTCTTTTCCGGAGAGGTGAGAGACGAGGAAGTAGTCATCGTCATTCTGAGTGGCAGAGCGGATATCAAGACTTCATGGGGCGATTTCTTGAATGTGGGCGGGCGGCGTACCGTTTTTGACGGCTTACCGTTTGCCCTTTATTTGCCACCTGATTGCAGCTACACGCTTTTTGCCAATACTGCACTGGAGCTGGCGCTGGCTTCAGCTAACCTGGCCAAGCAAAAAGATTTGCCAGCCTTTCCAGCGCATCTTATTCCACCCTACGAAGTACAAGTGGAAGATTATGGGGATGCCAATGCCAGCCGGCAAATTTACCACATTGTCAAACCGGAGTTTCGCGCTCACAAAATCATGGTAGCAGAAGTATTGACGCCAAGCGGCAACTGGGCAAGCTAC
The DNA here is from genome assembly GCA_016267585.1 of Cyanobacteria bacterium NC_groundwater_1444_Ag_S-0.65um_54_12. Taxonomy (GTDB): domain Bacteria; phylum Cyanobacteriota; class Sericytochromatia; order S15B-MN24; family VGJW01; genus JACQUT01. The sequence continues at coordinate 3,013 of JACQUT010000158.1, read as the reverse complement.
CCGCCACACAAGCATGATCGCCTTGACCTTCCCGAAGAAACCGAACTGGAAGAAATCTTCTATTACCGCATAGATGGAATGAATGGTTTTGCTATCCAGCGCGTTTATACCAAAGATCGAGACCTTGATGAAACGCTTGTTTTATCAGACGGTGATGCCATAGCCGTGCCGGAAGGCTATCATCTGATGGTAGCGGCTCATGGCTATTGGGTATACTACCTCAGCGTGATGGCGGGCGTGAGCCGTAGCCTAGCTGCCAGTGACGATCCGGATCATGCCTGGATCAGAAAAATCTGGCGCAGTCGCTTCCCACCTACGGTAACCAGAGCCGGCAAAACGAACGAATTCAATTAATAAAGCAACCCGGGTGAGCAGTTACCAGAAAGCAACCGTTCATCGTCATGAACGGTTGCTGCAAGGGGTTTGTTTGGATCATGGTGATGCCGGAGTAGTTACTGTCCCATCACGATACGCGGACCACTACTATTTTGATGCAGCTCTACAATCGTAAGATCCCGCTCTTTCGCACTGGCTCGGCTGCGTATCTGACGCCCGATTACCAGGTTGCCGTTGGCCAAAGCCGTCACGAAATCATTCTTGAAAATGCCATTCTTGATATTGCCCCACAGCGCATCCATGCGTTCAAAGAGCCCTGAACCATTTTTGCTGGTGAAGTCGATGTAATCGTCATCTCTCCCATCGGCCCGGTCCATACGCTCGGCAACATCATCGGCGACTTCTCGAGCATTGTGGACACGATGATAGGAACCATCTTGCACTTCGCGTAACGACAACACTACACGATCATTTTCTAGCGCGTCCTTTAACTCTTGCTTATCGACTTTGCCGTCATGATTACTGGTATCCAAAACACGCTTAGCTGCTTTGCTCGCATCGATTCTCTCGGAACCAACGTTTTTGTAAAGCGCATTTACCGCAGCATTGATCATGTCATTGCGAACAGAGCTGGAAACATCGGCCATTGTCTATATTCTCCTCTATTTAGCGGAACCTTCAAGGTTATTTAGTGATTACTTTTCAAAACTTTCCTAGTTGTGGTTAATCTGGCGCTAAAAGGGAATTAATAATCACTTTTATTTTTCTCAAGGCCACTATAAATGACCGGTGCATGGGTTCAATCCATTATTACGCGCACGGTACGCAGTTCTGGTATGACAGCACCCAGATGTTCAATTGCTCGCGATCCGATGCGTTCACCGGGAACAAGTAACGGTATGCCAGGCGGATAAGGGCAGACCACCTCGGCACAAATGCGATCCACCGCCAGTTCGATGGCACATGGTTCCGCTCGCGACAAAGTCGCTGCTCGTGGCAGGAGCACCGCTTCGGGCATAGGCGGTGGTGATGGTATGGACCTTGCGGGTTGGGTAGCTTGCGATTGGCGCACCACCATCATGACATCGGCCAGGCTCGCAAGAGCAGCAGTATCCGCCAGATATCTACCGAGAAAAAACAAAACGCCGGTAGGAAGTGCAGCTTCCGCTTGCACGCTTAGCTTGGCCAACGCCTCATAGGCTGCGAAGCCATCAGGAAAATATACCAGTAAGCGCGTCGGATCGTCATTGGCGTATATTTCGAGCGCGGGCCCGCTAATAGTGGCAAGCGCTGACGATGGTAGCGTCGGGGAAGTGAGCTGGAGTTTCGCTGCTGCTCGCCTGGCAGCATCCAAGCCAGCAAGCAACCAGTAGTTTGGGCTAGTTGTCTGTAACAAGCGCAAGCTCTGGGTCAGATAGGCTGAATCGAAGCGCTGGCCAGAGCGCAGGTGAAGAAAACCACCTTGGGTCGGCCCCAGTAAGCCCTTATGGGCTGAGTGAATAACAATGTCGGCACCAGCCGGCAGTGCACGTGGCAGGTGCGATCCATGGGCTTCATCCACTATCAGCAAACGCTCGCCGCAAATATTGCGTAAGGCGGCAATATCAGCTGCCGTGCCATAGTAAGTAGGAGCCGTGATGATTACCGCAACTGCTTCTGGGTGAGCGGAAAGTGCCGCCGCGAATGCCTCTGGTGCCGGCGGACCAGTTATGCACCAGCGGGGTAACCATGGAGTAGACACCCAGATCGGTTCGAGTTCCGCCAGCACCAGACCAGCCACTACCGAAACATGCGCATTACGATCGACAATTACCCGTGGTGGCGAAGCTGAGCGGCCGGCAGCTGAAAAAGCGGATATAGCCAGGAGCGCCGCCATGTTACCTACCGAGGCTCCTGCCACCAAGAACCAAGTTCGCTCTGCGCCGAAATGCTCGGCTGCCAGGGTTTCTGCTTCTGCTATCGCTCCTTTCGGGTCGCGTAAATCATCGGTTTCCTCGAGTTCGGTCAGATCCAGGCTAGTAGCTGTTCCCATCAATGCGGCAAACTCCGGGTCCGGGAAGCCTTGGTGCACTGGGGTATGCAGGCGCCAGACGGTTCTACTGGCGGCAATTCTCAATGCTGACAGTAGCGGAGCGTGTGATTGCCGCGCGGCATTTTCCACTGCTGGGCCGCCTTTCTGAAAGGCCACTTTACATTCTCTCGGGGGTACTGACGCCGAGAATACCTGACAGGGCATTGCGCAGCACGATACGGGTAGCAGCCAAGAGTGCCAAACGCCCGTGGGTCATGGCAATATCCTCGGCATTCAATACCCGGCAGTTAGTATAAAATTGATGAAAGTCAGTAGCCAGATCTTGGCAGTACCGTGCGATACGATGTGGTTCGCGTGATTTGGCGGCACCTGCCACCTCATCAGGAAATTGCGCCAGTCTTAGCATCAAGCGCCGTTCATCGGGTGCTGATAGTGGCGTCAAATCAACTTGCTGCAAATTGGGTGGCACTAGCTTGGCCTCTTCACCCATACGCCAGATTGAACAAATACGCGCATGCGCGTACTGTACATAAAAAACCGGATTATCAGCGGATTCCCGCTTGGCCAAAGATAAGTCGAAATCGATAGGCGTATCAGCCCCGCGCGAAACGAGGAAAAATCGTGTGGCATCTGCACCCACCTCGG
>JACQUT010000157.1 GCA_016267585.1 Cyanobacteria bacterium NC_groundwater_1444_Ag_S-0.65um_54_12 | reverse complement strand
ATACCAGTAAGGTAACGAACCCCCCCCATGTATTATCTTGTTTTTGCTCCTGTTTGATGATAAATTTATTAATGGATATCCAACGGCGGGTAACATACCCGCCGTTATTTGTTTAAGTGGTTTAGAAGAGGTCCTTGATAGTACCGGGAGTACGTTCTCAATGGATAAACGAGAGTTAGATAAGTATCCTAAAAAAGAATTGGTTGAAATGGCTCGCAAAAAGGGTATCAAGGGCTTCAGCACCATGTCCAAGGAGCAGCTGGTCCAGGGATTGCTAGCCAAAGAGCCGCCGAGCGCCAAGCAAGCTAAACATGGAGCTGGTGCGGCAAAAGCCAGCAAGAGAGCTGCCAAGGCCAGAACGCGTCTGGCAGCGGAAGTGGTAGCGGTGGTGCCGGCGGTAGGGCAAAAAAAACCGGGAGATTCGACTTTGTCAGTGGTGGCGAGGAGCGTGGCGGTGGCAGAGGTTCCGGCTGGTAGCGAATGCTCGGCGGGAAAGCCAGCCGGGCCAGATAGCATGGCTGAACTGAAACTCGCGGCAAGCGCCAATAGCTCAGTAAATGGCAATTCTGGCGAGGTCGAACCAGCAATGGCGTTGCCGGTTGCTGCTGATCAGGATAGAACCGCGGTAAATTTGCTCAAGCCGGCAGAGCAAGAAATTCAACGTGCCAGGGTACTAGATGTTCCGGCAGCGCACGCAATTGTAAGCGAAGAAATTGCCGTGCCGCAGTTGCCGCGTTTTAAACAAACTGCCAAGAATGACGAATTGTTATCAGTCGATGAAGGTCTAGGGGAGCTGCCTGGTAGTTACGATGAGAATAGGGCGATATTGCTGGTGCGAGATCCTGCCTGGTCATATGTTTACTGGGATCTCTCCCGCGCCACTTTCGAGCGGGCGCAGCAAGGTGGCGATTGGCGTCAGCTCTTGCGTGTGCAAGAGCTGAGCGGGCCAGAAGGTCAGGCGGCTTATTTCTTTGATGTGACGGTTCCACGTGAAGCACGGTCTTGGTATTTGCGATTGCCGGGAGACGGTCGGCGTTATCGCGTAGAAGTGGGCCTGCAGCAACGTGGGGGTGGACATATTCTCGTTGCGGTATCCAATGCTGTAGAAACGCCGCGTGGGCAGATCAGTGAGCAAATAGCGGATCAGTTCATCACCTTGCCGGATGACGAGGAGAAGCTGCTGGGTGCCAAAGCGGCGCCACAAACCGCCTTGCCGCCAGTGGTAGAGTGGCGGGTTCCTGAAGCGTCGACTTTGGGCATGTCTAGTACTGAGCCGCCACCGGCGCCGGTGCCGCTAGATGCGTTTGCTGAAGGATATCCTGTGCCGGCGGAAGGTTGGGCACAGCAAGCGTTGGCTTGGCGTGGCGCTCCGTGGAGCGGCGCCGGGCCATGGGCTCCGGAGCGGCCCGCGTCGCAACCAGGACGCCAGGATTCTTCATGGGGATCTCATGCGGTGGGAAGCTGGTCTTGGCCCGGTGCTTCGGAAGCGCGTTTGGGTCCGCAAGAAAAAGACTTTTGGCTGGTTGCTGATGCGGAATTGATAGTATATGGTGCAACTGAACCAGATGCCAAGGTTACTCTGCGTGGTCAGCAGATCAAGCTCAGGCCAGATGGTACCTTTAGTTTCCGGTTCTATCTGCCGAATGGCCAGCATCCTATCCCGATTCGTGCCATCAACGCTGCTGCGGATGATGAGCGAATGATAACGATCACGGTTTCGCGGGAAACCCGCGGGGATGGCAAGGTCAATCTCCTGGAGTGACGCTATTGGCAAGTGGTTATCTCGCGCTGGTGCTGCATGCGCACCTGCCATTCGTTCGGCACCCGGAACATAGTCATTTCCTGGAAGAGGATTGGCTGTATGAGGCGATCACGGAAACCTATATCCCGCTAATCGATATATTTGAAGGACTGGTCAATGACGGGGTAGCTTTCCGGTTAACCATGTCGTTAACTCCGCCACTCATGTCCATGCTGCTGGATCCGCTTTTGCAGTCTCGCTACTGGCGGAATTTGGGTGAACTGATCGAACTGGCCGAGATGGAAGTAGAACGAACGGCAATAGAGCCGCATTTCAATTACTTGGCGCGTTTTTATCTCGATCGTTTTCTGAGGGCTCGTGAGATCTTTTCTTCTTATGGCGGTAACTTGGTGGCGGCTTTTCGCAAGTTTCAAGATTTGCAGGTGCTAGAAATAGTCACTTGTGGGGCGACTCACGGTTTTCTGCCCCTTTTACAGGTGCAGCCAGCAGCGGTTCGAGCGCAAATCATGGTGGCGGTTCAACATTATGAAAAGCATTTCGGGCGAAAGCCCAAGGGAATATGGTTACCGGAATGTGGTTATTTCCCTGGCCTGGACGAAGTACTGCACGAGGCGGGTATTCGCTACTTTTTCACTGATAGCCACGGTATCCTGTATTCGACACCGCGGTCTCGTCATGGCGTGCATGCGCCCCTCTATTGCCCGGCCAGCGGCGTAGCGGCATTCGCTCGCGACCAGGAATCCAGTCGCCAGGTCTGGTCCAAAGATGAGGGTTACCCGGGGGATTATAACTATCGTGAATTCTATCGTGACGTAGGGTACGATCTGGATCTCGAGTACATTGCTCCTTATGTTCAAGCTACCGGTGAACGGAAGAATACCGGCATCAAATACTATCGCGTGACCGGAAAAACCAATCACAAGGAGCCTTATAATCCGTACTGGGCGGGCAAGAAGGCAGAAGAGCATGCGGGCCATTTCATGTGGTGCCGGGAGCGACAAATAGAGTATCTGGCTAATACCATGGGCCGATCGCCACTCATCGTTTCCCCCTATGATGCGGAGCTTTTTGGGCATTGGTGGT
>JACQUT010000014.1 GCA_016267585.1 Cyanobacteria bacterium NC_groundwater_1444_Ag_S-0.65um_54_12 | reverse complement strand
GCCATGAACACTGCGTCTGAACAACGGAGTAACCGCGTAGTACGCATGGCAGTCCTGGGGCTGGGAGCTGCTTTTACCATTGCGCTAGTAGCAGCCAGCGTAGCTTACTGGTCTTCCGAGGCTGACGCTTATGTCGGGACGGTGAACGGAGTACGCCTTCCGCTAGCTGATTATCAGCGTGAGCTAACGATGCTGAAACATCAGTATTCTTCACGTTTCAACTACGATTTCGCCTCTCCCCAGGGCCAACAGCTGTTAGTTTTTCTGCAAAAACAGGCTATTGATCAGCTCGTGATGCGACAGATCTTGAGAGAGGCCGCGACCAAAGAGCATGTAACCGCCAGCCAATCTGAAATCACCGCTCGGATCAAGAGCATGCGAGACACCTACCAAAATGAGCAGGCCTGGCAGCAAGTTCTTGCCACCAATCAACTTGCGGCAGCCAGCCTGCCAGAATTCATAGGAGAGGGCATCAAATCCGAGAAGCTTCGCGATATAGTCACCAAGGAAGCAACCATTGATGCGGATGAGCTGCGTACCCATTATGAGCGCCACCACAGCGAGTACCAGCTTACGGAAGAAGTAGCGGCCAGCCACATCCTGGTCAAAGATGAAAAGCTAGCCAAGGATCTGATCGCCAAGCTCAAGAACGGTGAGGATTTTACTAAACTCGCCAAAGAGTTTTCGCAGGATAACGGTAGCAAGGAACAGGGTGGAGATCTCGGCTTCTTTCCACGTGGGCGCATGGTAAGTGAGTTCGAGGAAGCTGCCTTCAAGGCCAATTCAGGCGAAATATTGCTCGCAAAGACACAATTTGGATTTCATGTCATAAAAGTAACCGGAAAGCATGCGGCGAAGACTCGCTCTTTTGCCGAGGCGAGCAGCCAAATCCAGACTGATCTATTGCGGAAAAGGGCTGACGAGCTGTTCAGACAATGGCTGGAAAAGCAGCGGACGTCAGCGAAGATAGCAATTCGCCCGCAGTATCAGACACCGGAAGCTCCCAGACCGGCCAAACCATCATCTGCAACGGGAACCGTGGAAGTTCTAGCCCCGGTTTCGGCACACTCACCGGTTGCTACGGTTTCACCAAGCGGGAAGCATCAGTAAAGAGGGCTGACAGCAATGATTGTGGTCGTTGGTCTGGGGCCAGGCGATGTCGGGGATCTGACTCGAAGGGCAGAACAGGTGTTGCGGCAGGCGCGACGACTTTTTTTGCGTACCCGCGTTCACCCGACGGTTGCCGCGTTAGAAGCTTGGGGCTTGATTTTCGAGACCTTCGACGACTGGTATCGACAAGAACTCACTTTTGAGGAAGTCTATCATGCCATAGTCACCCGCTTGCTAGCTGTAGGCTCCCAAGAGGATATTGTCTATGCAGTCCCGGGTAATCCCCTGGTCGGTGAGACCACTGTAAGTTTGCTGCTAGCACAGCAAGGCGTTCCGATCACGATAATACCCGGGCTCTCTGGACTTGAAATGAGCTATGCTTGCCTGGGTGTAGATCCCGCTGGTGGTCTACAAGTAGTGGATGCAATGCAGCTGGACCACCAAGAAATCCTACCGGATCGCCCTACCTTGGTTCTGCAGTTGTGGTCATCGCGCGTTGCGTCAGAAGCAAAACTCTCACTTATGCGTTATTTCCCTGATGAACACCTGGTCACCGTAGTACGTGGCGCTGGCGTATCGGGACAAGAGCGGCGAGCAGTGGTGCCACTGTTTACCCTCGATCGGGTTTCTTGGATCGATCATCTGACCTCGCTGTATTTGCCGCCAGCAGCCTTGCGGGGTGTCAGACGGTTGGAGTCGCTGATGCATCGTCTACGCGCACCAGGTGGCTGCCCTTGGGATGCTGAACAGACTCACCAAAGTCTTCGCCGTTATTGCCTGGAAGAGGCTTATGAAGTGGTGGAGGCTATAGATCAAGAAGATGATGACGCTCTGGAAGAAGAGCTAGGTGATCTGTTACTTCAAGTAGTATTTCATTGTGAGTTAGCCGCCGAAACCGGCAAATGGAGCTTATCGGAAGTAGCGGATCGAGTTTGCGACAAGCTGGTGGCACGTCATCCCCATGTTTTTAGTACGCACGCGGGGGGGGAAGCACCAGTGCTGGCAACGACAGAGGTATTGCGACGCTGGGATGATTTGAAACGCCAGGAAAAGCCAGCAACTAGTGCGGTCGCTGGTGTGCCATTAGCTTTGCCAGCGCTAGTTGCCTCGGAAAAGCTACAGACCAAAGCAGCAGCTGCTGGCTTTGCGTGGCCAGATTGGCAAGGTGCGTTGCGGAAATTGCAAGAAGAGATGCAAGAGCTATGCCAGGCGCTTGAAACACCTGGTGAGGGCGAAAGCAGGGCGGCATTGATACACGAAATAGGCGACGTTCTGACTGCCCTGGTTAACTTGGCGCGTTTCTTCGCTATCGACCCGGAACAGGCGCTGCGGGATGCCAATACTCGCTTCATTCGCCGCTTCGAGACAATGGAGCTACTAGCTGGCGGTTCCATGAAAGACAAGAGCCTGGCAGAATTACTCGCTCTTTGGAGTAGAGCCAAAAAACCGGTCGGATAGGTTAGCAGTTACTACAAGGCTTTTAACACCACGCCTTTGAGTAAATCGGCTACATTTTCGGTTTGGTCTATAGCGTTTTCTAGCGCTTCGTAAAATTCTTTCCACTTTATTACCGCCAAGAGATCATCTGGTGCTCTAAAGAGTTCTGTCAACGCATCTTGTGCCAATTTGTCGGCCATATTCTCCAGGCGGTTTATCTCGATGCAATGGCGATCTATCTCGGCAGAGTTCCCGCGAGTTTGCAGTAAAGGCATGACGGCTGCTAACTCTTCGCAACAGCGAACCAAAATCCTGGTCAGGCTAACGGCCTCTTTGGTGGTATTAGCTATACGATACAGAATGAAGTGCTCGGCAACCATATTAAGCGAATCCACGATATCGTCGATTCCGTCTGCCAAGGCATGAAGGTCCTCGCGATCCAAAGGAACGACGAAGGTACGATCTAGCCGGTCGAGTAGTTCATGCGTGATGCGATCGCCCTCATGCTCCAGATCTCGTATGCGTTGCAATTGTGGGGATGGAACATGATAATCCTCAACCATGTCGCGCAATTCCCGAGCTGCTTGCAAAGCATTTTGCATCGCAGCAGTCAGTAGATCGAAAAAAACTAATTCCCGCGGAATCAAATGGAACATGGCGATCAAAAACCATCCTCGAGTAAATAAGCGATATTCTTTTACCGAGTAATTCTAGCAGCTTACCACTGCTCACGCTAAACTTGTGCCATGTCCGTTCCACAAGTATATTGGGGGCGCCCGCTGCCCCGGGGAGTCAAAGTACGTAAAGCTTGTCTCATAATAAACCCGGCAGCTGGTCCCACCAAAGCGCGGCCGGATTGGTGGGTAGTAATCGATCCATTACGTGAGGCTGGCTGGTGGGTTACGCAAGCTCAGACCACCGGGTCTGGTTCAGCCGGGCAACTGGCACGACAAGCGATAGCTGATGGGTGCAAGTTAATAGTCGTAGCCGGTGGAGACGGAACGATCAACGAAGCGATCCAACCAATGGTAGGCTCTGATGCAGTGCTAGGCCTGATTCCCGTTGGAACGGCGAACATCCTGGCACGCGAGCTAGGCATCCCGCCAGACCCGGCAAAGGCAGGTAAAGCTCTGGTAAACGGTTGCGTTTCACACCTGGATCTGGGACTGGTCACCGCACCGGGTAACGTGTCGCGTTATTTCTGCGAAATGGTGGGTATAGGCTTCGACGCTGCGATCGTAGCTGGTATTTTGCCAGAGCTGAAGGTGACATTGGGTAAAGGAGCCTATGTGCTAACCGCTTTGCAGACTTCTTTTACGCATCGCCCGGCACGCGTTCAGCTAATAATCGATGGTAAACGCTTACGCCGCCTGGTTTACATGTTCGTAATCAGCAATACCAGGCTTTATGGAGCGGATTTCCTGGAAATTATTCCAGAGGCTAATGCTAGCGACGGGGTTTTTCATGGAGCCCTCTTTCGCGGGCAATCTTTCTGGTTGGCTTGGCGAGATTTCTTTGCTTTGACCATCAAGCGTCTCAAAGAGCTAACTGATGTAGAATTTTTTACCTTTCGTCGGGTAGAAGTGCGTTCGGTGAAACCTATCCCCTACCAAATAGATGGCGACCTGGCTGGCACTACGCCAATTACCGTGGAAATAGTTCCCCATGCCTTGCGGGTAATGCTACCCTTGACGAAAGAGAATTGCTAAAACTCCTTGAAAACTATCTAGCAAGAAACTCCCGAGATAGTTTCCGAGAGCCCAATTCATGATACTCGTGGTAGGATGCAAAGGTGCGATTGCTGCTTTCGAACGATGATGGTATTCATGCTCCTGGTCTTCAGGTGCTGGCAACCATGCTGGCAACCGAGCATGATGTTCATGTAGTCGCTCCGGACCGAGAGCGGAGCGGTACTGGCCACGCGCTCACTTTACATAAACCACTAAGGGTTGAAGAGGTGCCATTGGTGGGAGTGGCGCAAGCCTTGGCCGTGAACGGCACTCCCTCGGACTGCATCAAACTGGCTTGGGGCTCCCTCATGCGAGATAACCGTCCCGACATGGTAGTGAGTGGAATCAATCGTGGCCCCAATTTAGGGGTAGATGTCATTTATTCCGGTACGGTATCAGCCGCCATAGAGGGCACCATCATTCTCGATCGTCCGAGCATCGCGATTTCGTTAGCCAGTTTTAGCGATTTAGGTTACGAGAAGGCAGCGCTGGTCGCACTGGTACTGGTGCGCCATTTAGCCAAGCACTCACTTGATTTGAAGGTTTTACTGAACGTTAACGTACCAGCAATCGAATTGGTAGACATCGCTGGTGTTCGCACTACTCGCCTGGGTAAGCGACGTTATAATGATCGTTTCGAACGCCGTATCGATCCGCGGGGCAAGATATATTACTGGCTAGCTGGTGAGGCCGAGGAACTCGAAGAGGCTGATGATACCGATGTAGCGGCAATTCGAGACAATTGCGTGTCCATTACCCCGATTCACTACGATCTCACGCATTTTGCCAGCATTCCTGACATCGAAAACTGGCAGATCAAGCTACCGACAGCGTTCCCGTTACCGCTAGAAGGTGGACGGAGAGACGTGCTGTGAACATTATTACCGAGCGACTATGGGTCGGTATTACTTGGGGTAGCACCATTGGACCCGGCGCCATGGAAAAGCTCAGCTATTACGTCGAGTGTATAAGTGCCGTAGGAGCTGAGCCTGTTGTCGTGCTGCCCTTACGTGCCATTGGTGATGCAGTGTCATATCTTGCCAAGATCGACGGTAAGTTAGGATCACTCCATGCAGGTGATGGAGCAGATCCCAAGGATTTTGCCGGACTACTATTCTCTGGTGGCGGCGATGTAGATCCGTGCCACTACGGTGAATCGCTCTTGAACATGACGGTACGGATCGATGCTGACCGCGATGCTTTCGAGTTGCCGTTCTTGCGCACAGCAGTAAAAGCTGGTGTTCCGGTACTGGGCATCTGTCGCGGTATGCAAGTAATGAATATTGCCATGGGCGGTAGTCTGTATCAAGATCTGCCAACTCAGCAACCAGCAGCGCTCGAACACCGACAAGGCAGCTATCATGAAATACGGCTAGAGCCAGCAAGCCGGCTAGCAACCCTGGCAGGATGTCAAACCATCGAAGTGAACTCCTGGCATCATCAGGCAGTCAAGTCGCCCTCCGGCTTGGCACATGGTCTGCGAGCGACGGCATATGCCAGCGACGGCATAATAGAAGGGTGTGAACCGGAACCTGGTTGTTTTTCTGGCTATCTACTCGGCATTCAGTGGCATCCGGAACGCTTCAGGCCGGAGGATCATCCAGAGTTTTCGGTTTTTGCCACGGCTATTTTTGCGGACTTTGCCACAGCATGTCGCAAGGCGGCAATCACCCGTTCGTCTAGATAGGCTGCAGGCTGGGCCAGTCCTGCTTTTCTTGGTCAGTTGAGTCAGGGTTCATGTTATACTCTTGAGACTAAGGGGCGGTGAGGAGGCCAATTTCGTGAAGGTTACGCTCGAAAAGAAAGAAAAGAATCAAGTTCACCTCGCGGTGGAAATTGAACCGATGGAAGTGGATACAGCGTGGGAGCGAGCTTATCGACAGGTCAGCCGTAAGGTATTGATACCGGGTTTTCGCAAGGGGAAGGCACCGCGAGCCTTGGTAGAACGACATGTAGGCGCAGAGGTGCTGCGGCAAGAAGCTTTGGAAGATTTGATTCCTGACACTTACAGCAAGGCGCTGGTCCAAGCCCAGATCGAGCCAATTACTCAGCCGCATGCTGAAGTCGTGAATTTCGAAAAAGGGAAGGCCGCCACTTTCAAGTACACTATCGAGGTCCGTCCCGAGGTAACGCTCGGTTCATATCTCGGGATCAAAGTAAGCATACCGCCAGTTGACATTCAGGAAGCGGACATCCAGCGGGTAGTAGAGCAATTACGCCGGCAAAAATCGACCACGGAAACTGTCGATCGCCCCGTGGAAGAGGGTGACATCGTCACATTGGACCTACATGCCAAGCTGGATGGCATACCAATTGAAGGGATGAACGCCGATAATTACGTCATTGAGATAGTAAAAGGCGAGTCATTGCCAGGAGTGGTAGAGGCTCTGCTGGGCATGAAAGCTGGCG
>JACQUT010000176.1 GCA_016267585.1 Cyanobacteria bacterium NC_groundwater_1444_Ag_S-0.65um_54_12 | reverse complement strand
CTACCCAGCAAATCTTGCCACTGCCTCTCCTGGATAGCTAACTGCTCCTGGCTATCTTCTAGCTCGGCCATTAGCTGTCGGTTGGTGGCAAACGCTGTGGCAAGGGCAGTTTCCAGTTCCGATATCTTGCTTGCTCCTTCTTCCCTGAGCTGCCGGGCGGCAGCCTCGGCTTCCCAGGTTCGACGCTTATATTCCGCCAGTTCTTGCCGAACCGCTTTGCGCTCCAGCGAGAGGTCCTCTATTCGAGACAGCGCATAGCTAATGCGATTCTGCCAGGTTATTTCCTTGCGCTTGGCAAGTTGACCAGAATGTTCAAGGTGCTGGTGTTGTTTAGCGATTCGCGAGTTAACCTCCTGGTAGCGTCCAGCAACTTCACCCAGGGCACGCTTTATCTGGCCCATTATTATCACACCCAAGCGTTGACGCTCCTCACGCAAGCTGCGGGCATAGCCTTGCCAGTAGTGTAATTGTTGATTGCGTTCTTCTACCAGCTGGTTTAGCCGCTTAACGTAGGCAACCAGCTTGGCGAGTTGCACCTCATAACTAGTCGGCATGATTATTCATCATAACAGGATGTCAAGCCACCTGACGTGACGCGTTACCATTAGCGTGCCCTTGTGTATAATGTCCTCATCGGGTTAGACTCGAGTGTTTACTTACTCTGTTATACCCAGTTAACTTTTTTTGGAAAAGGGGCAAAGAGCGTTGCCAAAATGCTGAGGCTAGTCTTTGAGTAAGCTAATACTCTCTGGCGATCTCAATTTCTTCCGGATTGAAATGCTGGTCCGCATACTAGAAGCGATCAAGCTGAATGCGGAAGTGACTATTGATGGTCAAGAAAAAGGTCAGCTTTATTTTCAACAAGGCAAGGTGGTGGGAGCCAACACTGCTACCGATCAAGGAATGGTAGCTCTGGGGCAGATTGTCCAGTGGAAATCAGGCACTTTTTCGGTACGGTTGACAGATGAGGCCCATCGCCATGTCGATCTCGTTAAATTTGCCGACAATCAGGCGATTTTTCGCCATTTGCTCGGCCAAGCCAATCCCAAGAGTGCCGTGCCCGGCCAACCGCAAAGCAAAACCGCAACTGCCGCCCCCAGCCCTTCACCTGCCGGAACAACCGGATCAGCAACAGGACGCTCGCCAGCCATGCCAAGAAGCGGTCCCAGAGCCATGGGGCCGAGTGTCGGGCCTTTGGCGCAGGTGCCAGAAGTAACCGACAAGGGACGCATCGCATTGCGCGGTATACAGACCAATTACGCTTTGCGTGGAGTACAAGTGGAAGCCGAGAGCTGGCGAGTGCTAGGGAAAATAGATGGCAGTTCCACGCTATACCAGATCGGTGAAATGGTTGGTATTTTAGGGGAACGCCTGTTGCAAATAGTAAAAGATCTGCAACAAGAGGGGTATCTACGCTTCGCAACTAATGATCCCTCGACCGAATATCTAAAGCAAAGCAAGTTTCGCCTGGGTGAGTATTTGGTCGCAAAGGGAACTATCACCGAAGTTCAGCTAGAAGCCGCCCTGCGACGTCAGTCCGAGCTGGCGCGCAAGGGCCGCTACTTGTGGCTAGGCGAGATTCTCGTCGAGATGAATTACGTTCGTCCCTCGCAAGTGCAAGAAGCGATGGCCATACAGAAACGCAATCAGGGTAATTAACTTGCTCCGAAGCATTTTATGACCTTGCCAGAGTTGAAATCTCCCGCTGCTTACAGCCCGATGATGCAGCATTACCTCGAAGTCAAGAAGCTTCATCCGGATTGCTTGCTCATGTACCGTATGGGAGATTTTTACGAGCTATTCTTCGCTGACGCGACGGTCGCGGCAAAAGAGCTAGAAATTACGCTCACCGCCCGGGAAAGCGCTGGCGAACGGGTACCGATGGCTGGCGTGCCACATCATGCCGTGGAAGGGTATCTAGGCCGACTGATCGAGAAAGGTTACCGCATCGCTATTTGCGAGCAAGTAGAGGATCCTCGTCAAGCCAAAGGATTGGTCAAACGTGAAATAACCCGGCTGGTAACTCCCGGCACCTTGCTGGAAGCCCATTATCTATCTGAAAAACAAAACAATTTTTTGGCTGCCCTGTATCGCGGAGCTAAAGGGTTCGGGCTCGCATATTGCGATATCTCCACCGGCGAGTTCATGGCCACCGAAATAGGCAATCCGGCGCTGGTAGCTTCGGAACTGCAACGCCTGGCAGCGTCCGAGATCCTGGTCCCCGTGCCCCCGGCACTTTGGCAGGAAGTTGCCTGGGGACGTGGCCAGATTTGTCTTACCCCCGAGCGACTGGATCCGGCATGGGCTGAAGCCATGGTAGGTTGCCATGCATTGACGCCGCGACCAGAACAGTTATTCAAGGCGGAACAAGCCAAGCGAGCCATTCTGGAACATTTCAAGATTTTGACGCTCGAACCCTTCGGGCTTGCAGAAAAACCCATGGCTACAGCGGCTTGCGGCGCGCTTCTGGCCTATATCGCGGAAACCCAGTGCCAACGTTTGCCACCCTTCCAGGCCATCGTGACCTATCAGCTTGCAGATTTCATGTGGCTCGATGCCGACACCAGGCGAAACCTGGAACTCTTGCAGACAGCGCGAGCTGCTCAAACCTCGGGATCTTTGCTAGCAGTACTAGATATTACGCTCACGCCGATGGGGGGACGGCGTTTGCGCAGCTGGCTCTTACATCCACTGCTCAATACCGCCGCTATCCAGGCGCGCCAAGCTGCTGTAACGGAATTACTCGCCGCGACCAGCCAACGCCAAAGAATCGTGCGAGCACTTTCACAAGTGCGCGATCTGGAACGGATAGCCACCAGAATAACGACCGGCACTGTCTACCCAAGAGAGCTGATAGCATTGCGTGATTCGCTAGAGGCCTTGCCGGAGCTGTCCGCTGCGCTAGCGAGATTTACCAGTACTCTACTGGCACCGTTGCAAAGTCTGCCCGAGCAATCCGGTGAGCTAGCGACGCTTATTCGTCGCACCCTGGTAGATAATCCGCCTGCCACCATAACGGAAGGCGGTCTCATTCGCCCCGGAATCACCACCGAAATAGACCGGCTGCG
>JACQUT010000013.1 GCA_016267585.1 Cyanobacteria bacterium NC_groundwater_1444_Ag_S-0.65um_54_12 | reverse complement strand
TCCTTATACCGTGTCCGATGACTGATACCGTGTCCGATGGCCGCTACTGATACTGTGGCTGAGGCCACGGTTGCACGGCACCGGTCTGATACGCGAGTAAAGGGGGGAGAGTGCCTTATGGAAAACCGAACCGGTGAGCAGCCACATCCCAGGGGTGTAGCCTCTTTGCTGGAAGCAGTAGCGGATGTCAGCTTCCCTGTCAGCAGAGAGCGTTTGTTGCTAGAGTATGGCGAGCGTAAAGTAGAAATCCGGCATGGACATCCGGAGTTGCTACGCGTGATCCTGCTACGTTGCCACGAGTGCGAAGAGTTTTCCTCGGTGGAAGATTTGCTTTCACAAATCGAAGATTTCGTTTAGCCAAGGCCAGTATGCGCATGGGTTAATCAGGGTATGTAGTAAATGTGGCCCTGATCAAGGGAAGCAAAGCTAACCAAGCTGGCGTAGTCGTAGTCCAAGGAGACCAAGTCATCGCGGCAGATGCGGTGACTGCAAGTGGTGTGCGAGTACGACAAAAGCGAGAGCAGCCAGCCGTCAGCACTAGCGCTAATGTAGCAATGGGGCCGGTTGCCGAAAAAATTGAAAAAATCGCACCGCAACCCTCGCCTGATGCTGTGCCGGAGGAAAAAGCTGCCGCATCCCACGAACTGCTGGCCGGATGGGATACCGTGCGAGATGCACAACTGCAAGCTGCCCAAGCCAACATAGTAGAGCTGGTCGAGGCGGTAGTGAGCGAGAATGTCGATCCAGTTAGCAAATACGAACAGCTAGTGGAAGAAACTAGTGACCGACTTGCCGAAACGCTAGGGCCAGCAAGTATCCAGATGACTGCTGCCATCGATGTTCTTGCCCCGAATCTGGAACGTCAGGCTGTAGCGTTAGCAGAAGTTCAAGCCACCGCAGTAGTAGCCAGGGTTAGCTGGCAAGAATTCGCAACCGCCGAAGAACAAATTGCAGCGATATTGGCTAATTTCGAATTACCGGCGGACGCTAATTCAATAGCCAAGCTATTGGCGGAGCGCGAGCAGATACTCGCCGAGGCACGGCTATCAGCCGAACTGATTCTGGCGGAAGCTAACAAATCAGCTGCCGAAGCCAAAGCGGCGGTAGAGAATGAAATAACACGCTTGTTCGAGGAGTTTGAAGCCACGCGTACCGAGCGCTTTGAACAGCTACGCGAAAAGGCGCAGGCAGAAGGTTACATCGAAGGTCGTTCCCAGGCGGATGAAGAGGGAGCAAGAATCATTGAAGAAGCTATCGAAACGCTAAATCGCGCTCGGCTCTCCTTGCCGCAAGCAGTGCGAGAAAATGCCGAAAAGCTGGTGCAACTGGCGCTAGGCGTCGCAGAAAAGCTAATCCAAGATGAAATCGCCGCCAAACCGGAAATAGTATTGCGAATGTTAGATGCGGCACTCGATAAGGTGACTGATATGGAAACTGTGATAGTGCGCGTCAATCCGAAAGATCTTCCACTGGTGCAGGCGCAAGAGGATAAATATCGCGATCGCCTGGCGCAGGTCAAAAAGTTAGAATTCGCCGCTTCCCCTAAAATCCAATGTGGTGGCGTGTTCATCGAAACTAATTCTGGCACGGTAGATGCCACCATAAAGACACAACTCTCGGTACTTGGCGAAGTGTTCGGCAACATCGGACGCGAGCTGGAAGGGGCCGGAAATACCGCTAACGAAACAGCCGAGACGTTTGACCAATGAACATTCAATATGAGCCATACGCCTTGGCGCTGCGAGATACCGAGACTATACGGGCACGTGGGCAGGTCACTCAACTGGTCGGCTTGGTCATTGAAGCGCTTTTGCAAGGTGTACGAATGGGTGAGCTTTGCTACATCTATTCGCAAGACCGCAAATCGCTATTCCCCTGCGAAGTAGTAGGATTCAAGCCGCGCCGCGTCATGATGATGCCGCTTTGCGAGCTAGAGGGAATCGGCGCCGGTTGCGAGGTAGTGGCCAGCGGCAGAATGGTCAGTGTAAAAGTGGGACCAAGGTTACTGGGTCGGGTACTCGATGGCTTGGGCAATCCCATTGATGGCAAGGGACCGCTAGTTTACGATACGACCTATCCGCTAATGAACGCGCCGCCTAACTCCATGACACGCAAGCTGATCGATACCATCTTACCTACCGGTGTGCGGGTGTTAGATAGCTTCTTGACCATGGGCGAGGGGCAACGCATCGGAATCTTTGCTGGTTCCGGTGTCGGGAAAAGTACGCTGCTGGGGCAAATTGCCAGGCAAACCAAGGCAGATCTCTCGGTTCTTTGCCTGGTAGGTGAGCGTGGTCGCGAGGTGCGAGAATTTCTAGAATATTCGCTCGGTGAAGATGGGCTAGCGCGTTCTTGTGTGGTAGTAGCCACTTCTGACACCTCGTCGCTGATGCGTTTCAAAGCACCGCTGGTCGCCTCTTCTATCGCCGAATATTTTCGGGATCGCGGTAACAAAGTTTTCTTGATGATGGACTCGATGACGCGCTTTGCCATGGCAATGCGTGAAATAGGGCTGGCAATCGGTGAACCCCCTGCGCAAAAGGGCTATACACCTTCGGTGTTCGCTCTGATACCAAAACTGCTCGAGCGAGCCGGAACTGCCGATGTTGGCTCGATTACCGCCATCTACACCATCCTGGTCGATGGGGGTGATATGGATGAGCCAATCGCCGATTGTGTGCGCGGTGTACTGGATGGTCATATCGTGATGTTGCGCAGTATCGCCGCCCAGGGCATTTTCCCGGCCATTGACGTCTTGCAGAGCGTCTCTCGCTTGCTCGACGTTTTAGCAGACAAAGATCATAAACAAGCAAGGCAAGCTGTCTTCCAGATGGTTGCTGATTATAAAGAGGTACAAGATCTATTGAATGTGGGGGCGTATGTGCGGGGCTCGAACCCGGCTTACGATCGGGCGATCGCAATGTGGGAGCAGATCAAAGGCTTCTTGAAGCAAGATATCCGCGACAATTCGCCCATCGAAGATACGATTCGACAACTAAAAATGCTGGGGTCCACCACCTCGGCTGCCAGTATGTTCAGCTAGACCAGCGGCCTTCTGGAGCGCGACTTCCCCCGCAGCATGGTAGCGGAAGATTCTGGCGTACTTTGCGATCTTCTTGGCCGCTTCAACATCTCTGGCTTTACGAGCGGCATTGAGGATTGCGAGGTCGGAGATCTTGTCGATGGAATCCCTCATGGCCGCTTTCTGGACCGTCGGTACGGTGCCGAGCGAGGCCACGGCAATGACCAAGGAAATGAAGTTACTGAAGATTGAAGGATGGTAGCCGAAGGCATCCATGCTAGGGCGCCAGCTATCGATCATGTGAGAAGTTAACACATTGTACTCCAGCAAGGATTTCAACTCCTCGGGCGTTTCCACTTTCTTGGCAGCCTCGGCCAGACATTTCTTGACCATGTTTATGAGGCCAGGGGTCTTAAATTCGTAGTCAAAAGGACAAGTATTTTCGGACATCAAGGCCAGAGTCCAGAGCGCATCGGAGGCCGTTTTGGTCTGGGCGAGGGCCTTGTTGTAATACCGATGCGCGGTCCGCAAATCGCCAGCGAACCCGGCGCGGTTGGCGATCGACAGGTTGTCCTCGAAGCTCCGGCTGGTCCCTTTTACCGCCATGGCCAGGCGCTTGGCTCCGCTCCACAGTTGCTTGCCCAATGACAGTTTGTCATGGGGCAGCTCGATCTTCTCTACCACCCCCACGACCGCATTCTCGGCACCTTCCACGATGGTACCGGCGTCGTGGCTGATATTCTTTGCCAGATTCTTGACGGGACGAACCGCCAGGTTTGCCGCTTCCTTCAC
>JACQUT010000145.1 GCA_016267585.1 Cyanobacteria bacterium NC_groundwater_1444_Ag_S-0.65um_54_12 | reverse complement strand
CTGTGGCAATGTCAATATGGTCATGGTCGCTAAAACATAGGTTAGCCAGGTAAAGTCGATTCGTAGCAAGCCTCGCCAGGTAGCTGTCGGATCTAGTGAGAAAAGAAAAGAGGTATGTAGCGCAAGAACGAGACATACAATCGCCAAGTTCTTGCCAGTGGCAATCTTGGCGCATTTTTGTGGCGCACAGGCAATTAGCAGGGCCGAAAATAACCCAAAAGCCAGCAAAGGGAGGCCAAGATGCATTTCATGTAGTAGTTTCTCGAACGGTAAAAGAAAAAGGAAGAAACCCCAGGGCCATAGCCAGACAGGGATCTTCCCACTAGCCGAAATCCCTTTCACGGCAGAAACTCCTTCAAAATTGGTTGTTATAGCGAGCTAGATCTATTTTTGGGTCAATTCATGTTCGCTTGCCTGGATTGATTTGCGAATAGCAAGAATATCTAGCAGTTTTTAGCTGATATGCCAAAAGCTTGGCCGGGGGTGAGATTTCCCCCGGCCATCCCGGTGTTCTTAGCCCTTGCTATTGGTACTCATAGGCACCAGCATCCGGATAACCATTCACGACACGGCCCAGCTTGGCAAAGTCCGTCAATATCTTGAAGACATTGCCCAGATCGTCGGAAAATGAGGGAATTGCCCGGCCTTTGTTGATGGCTGGCGAGGAAGAAACCAGTCGAAAATCTTTGTTGGCGGCGGAAACGAAACCGGTGGGGCCAGACATCCAGATATTGTCATGAATTTTATAGGTCGAGTTCTTGCTGATGTTATAGACACTGCTGCCGGTGGCATAGCCCAAGTTGTTCATGATCTCGGCCGAGTTGCCACTGGCGCCCAGATAAATGGAAAACTTGTTGTTGATCAGGGTGTTGTTGGTGATCAATACATCGGTGGCGCCGGTATCGATATCCCAAATAGAGATCCCGGCGCCATTGGTGTTGTCGTAGGATAGGTTATTGTAGACCCAGATGTGATGGGTTCCGTACTTGTTATAACCGGTTTCGGAAGAGACCGTTATGCCGGTGCTGTTGGCATAGGCCCGGTTCCGGTGGATGCGTACATAAGTAGCACCGTCTACATAAATGCCGATAGAGCGGTGACTGTATACTATGTTGTCGACCACCTCACCATGTTTGGCTTCCATCCAAACATCGATCCCGATATTCTTGTTATTGTAAACTTTGTTGCCGCTCACCAGAAAACCGTCCGCAGCCATGCTGATCGCTTGGCTGCCAGTGTACAGACAGGTATCATGGACCAGGTTATTGCTGACGGTGATGTCACGGATCAGCGGATAGCCAGCAGCGGGATGTCGCGACAAATGGTTGCTGATGCCGTGGGTCTGGGTACCGGCAATTTCGCAGTTTTTGATGGTCAGGTGGTCAGAGACCAAGATGATGCCAGAATTCTTGGAATTAGCTATTTTGAGCCCCGTCAGCCTGACATAGGGATGGCGCAACTCGACCAGTCCGTAGTTAGGAGCTAGCCCGATTGACCAGTTCAGCTTGGAACCATCGATAACCGCCGTGCCTTCATAACTGGTAAAAATGATCTCTTGGCCAGCCAAGCCACCTACCTTGGTGACCAGCTGCTCATAGTAAGTGCCGCCCTTGATGTAAATAGTCGTGTTCGGCTTGGCACGCTTGGCAGCAGTGTTGATGTTGCGCAAGGGGGAACTCGATGATGACCCGGAATTCGAATCATTGCCAGTGGTAGAGACATATAGCGCGATACCGGTGGTAGCTGTCGTTCTGACAGCTAGTGGTGTCGCTTCGTCAGAAGCCGGTTCTAATCCGACCTCTTGGCTATCAGGTTGCGAGTTGCTGGGAAGCAGCGCACTGCCTGCAGTTGCCAGATCGGTCAGTTTTGGCTCGAGGTTTGGCATGATCCCGGGCGAGAGCATGCAACCCACCAGAGTGAAAGTAACGGCTAGCATAGGATAAAAGCATAACCGTACATTACGATTTTGTGAGGGAGCTAGTTTTTTTGCCACAGCTTTTCAGTTCCTTTCGGCATTGCCGTGCCCAAATAGCCAGCGCAAAAGCTAGCGGTGGCCTATCCGGCAAGGGGGCTTTATGCGATCCATCTACAGCAAGAACGCAGCCTAACCGTAAGGCAACAAGTTTTCATGCAGAATACGAGCGAGCAAAGAAGACTTTTCGTAGTTATAGCGATTTTCAATCGCTATAATGCTCGCTCGCATTAAAACGTGTCAGCGCACTCTGCGGATATAGCGATTCGCGTCGGAAATATAAAGCAGTGTACCGGCAGCGTTGACTGCCACGCCATATGGTCTATTAAGCGCTGCATTGGTGGCCGGCCCGCCATCGCCCGAGTAGCCCGGTGTGCCATTGCCGGCCACCGTGGTGATGATGCCCGCGGTATCTACCTTGCGGATGCGATTATTGTTCCAATCAGCAATATAAAGATTGCCGTTAGCATCCACCGCCACGCCATAGATGTAATAAAATTGCGCGCTGGTAGCCAGCCCGCCATCGCCCGAGTAACCAAGAGTGCCATTGCCGGCCACCGTGGTGATGATGCCCGCAGTATCCACCTTGCGGATATTATTGTTGTACTCGTCAGCGATGTAGAGATTGCCGCCGCCATCCATCGCTATGCTATTAGGCTTACCTAGTTGCGCGCTGGTGGCCGGCCCGCCATCGCCCGAGTAACCATAGGTGCCATTACCCGCCACCGTGGTGATGATGCCCGCGGTATCCACCTTGCGGATGCGATTGTTGTCACGATCGGCGATGTAGAGATTGCCAGTAACATCCACCGCCATGCCATGGGGTTGATTGAGTTGCGCGCTGGTGGCCGGTCCGCCATCGCCCAGTACCCATCCACTACTGCCCGCCACCGTGGTGATGATGCCCGCAGTATCCACCTTGCGGATGCGATGCATAGCGCTGTCAGCGATGTAGAGG
>JACQUT010000149.1 GCA_016267585.1 Cyanobacteria bacterium NC_groundwater_1444_Ag_S-0.65um_54_12 | reverse complement strand
TGCTGGCCCACGTCAGCCGCTTGCAGCACTAACGTCACGGCTTCGGGAATGGTCATGAAATAGCGCCGCATTTCCGGATGCGTCACGGTTACCGGTCCACCAGCCTCGATTTGCTTGCGGAAGAGCGGTACGACACTGCCGCGGCTGCCCAGGACATTGCCAAAGCGCACCGCAACAAAGCGGGTGTTGCTGCGGCCAGCTAGATCTTGTAGCAGTAGCTCGGCAGCGCGCTTGGTTTTACCCATGATGCTAGTAGGGTTGACCGCCTTATCGGTAGAAATCAGTACGAAACGTTCCGTACCATTAGCTGCGGCAGTACGCGCCAGAACTTGGGTTCCGCCGATATTGTTGGCAGCCGCCTCGGTTTCGTTGGTCTCCATGAGTGGCACATGTTTATGCGCGGCGGCATGAAACACCAATTGCGGCGCATGCGTGGCGAAAATTCCACCGATTCGCCCCGCATCCCGGATATCCGCGATAAGCGAACATAATTCCAGTTCCGGGAAGCTGGCGCGCAGCTCTTGGTCAATGTGGTAAATGCTGTTTTCGCCATGCCCCAGGCAGAGTAACCGGGCTGGCCGTTGCTTGGCGATTTGCCGGCACAGCTCGGCGCCGATGGAACCCCCGGCCCCCGAAACCAGTACACGCTTGCCAGCCAAGTAATCCAGCAAAGAATTATCGATCACTACTGGATCGCGGCCTAACAGATCCTCGATGGCCACATCGCGCATCTGGCTGACCGCCACGTTACCACCGATGATGTCGTGCAAACTGGGCAAGATCTTGACCTGGGCGGGTGTAGCCGCTGCCAGTTGCAAGATGGCGCGTTGCTCGAGCCGGGAGGCGCTGGGCATCGCCAACACTATCAACTCGATCTGTTGCTCGGCAACCAGGCGCGCCAGATCGGTCCGGTCCCCTAATACCCCGATGCCGTGGATGCGCGTACCCCGCTTGGCAGCGGCATCATCGATGAAACCCACCGGCATGAGACCGCGCTCGGGATGGCGGATCATGTCACGCACCAATAGCTCTCCGGCATCGCCTGCTCCGACCACCAGGGTACGAGTAGCGGCAGTGCTCCGGTGTTGCCGATGCTCTGAGCCGAATCGCCAGATCACCCGGCTACCGGTGAATAGAACCAGCGAGAGCAGAAACTCTATTCCCACCACTGAGCGCGGAAAGCTATGCTGCCCCAGCATCAGCGCCAGTAAAGCAAACAGGGCTGAACCGGCAAAGGTAGCTACCACGATGCCCAGAGTGTCACGTATGCCGATGTAACGCCAAACATGGTGATAGAGCCCCAGAGCGGTATTGCAGCCCAGACGCAGCAAAGGAACGAAGAGCAAGAAGCTCCAGAATTGTTTGATATGCTGCTGTGAAATATTTTCGATACCATCGAAACGCAGCACGAAAGCTAGCAAGTAGGCAATGATTACTAGCCCCAGGTCAAATAGGGGCGGAAGCAGCTTGACTAAGCGCGCCATCATTTTATCTTACTAGCTTTTAGCAATTCTTCGAAGCGATCGGCAAGTCGTTCACGATCGAAGTTTTCTTTGACAAAACGCCGACCACACTCGCCCAGCCGACGGCAAAGCTCCGGATCGCTCGCCAGTTCGCGGATGGCGCCAGCCAGTGCCAGCGGATCTTCGGGGGGAACTACCAGTCCGGCTTGCGCTTGCCGGATCAACGCGGCAGCTTCGCCCTTTACCGCCATGATCACCGGTCTGGCGGCAGCCAGTGCCTCGTAAGTCTTGCTCGGCACTGCTCCGTGGAAAAGCGGGAGATCGCGCAATGGTACCAGGATGGCATCGGCCGCCGCCAGGATCTCTGGCATCCGTTCACGGGGTTGCGAAGCGAGAAACCGGACATTTGTCACGTTCATGGCTACCAGACGATCCTTTTCAGCTCCATCGCCTACCAGTATGAAGCGAATACGGGGATCTGTCGCCAAGTTCCGGGCCGCCAGCAATACGGTATCCAGTGCTTGTGACAGGCCATGTGTTCCGGCATAGAGAACGAGAAAACCATCCGTCAGGCCTTGCGCTATTCGAAAAGACCGCCCGTCGGCACCGGCAAAGCGGCTGACTTCCACACCGTTGGGAAAGTACACGGCCTGCGCCCATCCAGCTGTTCGCAATTGCGACTCTATGCCCCGGGTGACCGCCAAGATGCGATCTGCCCGCTGGTAACACCAATGCTCGATCCAGGCAGCTATCCGTTCTGGCAGACTACCCTTCGCGATTGCTCCCAGCTCTACGGCGGATTGCGGCCAGAGATCCGCCACATTGAAGAAGAAGCGCGCTCGCCGGCAGTGGGCGATCGCCCACCCCGCCATTCCGTCGAAGAGCGGCGGCGATTCGGCCACCACCACATCACAGGGTTCCATACGCGGTGCGGCGATCAGAGCGGTCAGCATGAAAGAAAAATGATTCAAGACACGTCGCAAAAATCCGCGGTTAGGCGTCGCGTAAATCCAGGTGCGGTAAACCTCTACACCCTCGCACTCTTCCCAGCTGGCATCCCGGTCTCGGTATTCGAGCGGAATACTACCCGAAGGATAGTTCGGCAGAGCGGTCAATACCTGTACCTGATGCCCCCGCCGAGCCAGCCGGACCGCCAGCTCGCAGATGCGAGTCTGCGGCGCTCCGACTTCTGGCGGGTAGTAGGGAGTCAAGAAGAGTATGCGCATCAGGATTTCATAGTTTCGGCAGCGGTACCGCGAATTGCGGAAGCAATTGAAAGCTGGTTGCGAAATAGCCCGATATAATGACTTTTTAAAAAAGGCAGTAAAGCGACAAGATCACAAAATAACCAAGAAACCCGGCCCAGCGTTCTGGCCAGCAAAGGGTTAAGGGTATGCGCTCGCAGATCAACAGCGCAAGGCGAGAAAAGGCGACGAATCTCCGGGCGGCTGATGGCGACCAGTGGGCGATCGGGGCGTACCATGCGCATGTCGTACCAAAATACCAGACCGCCAGGTTTAAGGACGCGGAGCATTTCGGCAGCGATGTCTTGCCTGAACCCAGGATCCAGCACCGAAGAAAAGAGCGTCAGCTGCATGACCAGGTCAAAATGGGCTGCCGGGAAGGGTAACGCTCTGGCATCAGCGACCTCCAGTTGTGCTTCCGGCAGCCGCTGTCGCGCTACCAAGATACGCTCAGCTAACAGATCCACCCCGGCGAGCAACGGTGGCTGGGCACCCCAGGAGACCAGTCGCAGCAATTCACCACCGCTGCCACAGCCTACTTCGAGAATGCGCAATCCCGCGAAATTATCGATGCCATGGGAGCGAAAAAGTGCCAAAGTCGTGCGCTCGCGGCGCTGCAACAGGTAAAGGTTTCCGGGTTTCAGCAGCGAGTAATAATTACTGGACAGATACTGCTTCCGCTCACCATAAACCTGTGCTATCCGCTCTTTTTCATCCATCGTAACTGAACACCAGGGTAACTGACGGCCTTCTCAAGGATAATTCCTCATTATATCAAGCGGTTGAGAATAGTTTGGTAATCATCTAGCAAGCGGCGGGCAATTTTCTTGGGATCATGCCATTTTTCGACGAACTCTCGGCTCTTGCGTCCTTGTTTGGCAAGTTCGGATTTGCGCATGGTAAGCCATTCTTTCAATACCTCGTAAAGCGTGGACGGCTCGGCCTGAATCAGGGGAAGATCCTGGCGCATGCCCTCAGGAATGAAGCGCAAATCTGGCTCACGCAAATAGCAGACAACGGGCTTTCCTAATGCCATTAACTCGACTGCCAATCCACCATACCATCCGCAGAGAACCTGATCGATCAACAGATCGGCTTGCTGATATAACTCTCGGGCTTTTGCCTGTGACAGCCCTGCTAGCTGGATGTACTCGAAGGGAATGCCTTCAGCACGTAGACGAGCGACAGCAGCCTGCACGAAGCGGGTACCTTTCATGCCCTGATGGCTAGGAGCATGGAGGACTACGGGCACCGCGGGAATCCGCCCGTCTGGATCTTGATAGTTCCATTCCGTCAGATCGATGTGCGCATAGGGCAGGAAAGCGGTTTCCGGAGGAAGCACATGCATGATGTCCGGATTCAGTGCATAGCTGCGATCAGCATAACTGGCAAATTTTCTTATCTTCCAGCGTTTATGAGCATCAGATTCGGCGGAGTACTCCCGCGGATCTACCTCGGTAACCGGACTGATAGCGAAATGGTTCCGGCAATAGTCACCTTGGCGAGCGTCATTGCCTTGATAGGTGACGACTATTCCTTTGCCAGCACGCTTCAGGAGCGGGAGATCACGTAATTCGAAAAGGCGGGCGTATAACTGGTAGGCGTGCCGGACCGACTTTGGCGCGGAACCGAAAATAGTGGAATCTACTGGTACCCAGTGCGGCAAGATCGACATCCCGAAATTAAAGTGTATGACATCAAAATCCCAGAGAGATCGCCATAATAAGCGCCAGCGTTTCCACTCGAACTGCCAGATCGCCTCTTGGTCTTGCCATAAAATCTCATCACACGGATACCTGGCGAAGGTATCACGGAAAGCGACCGACCAGCTTTCCACCCCCAAGGCGCGCTCTGCTCTGGCTAAACTTTGCGGGTTACCACCCACCATTAATGGACAATGCAGAACTCTCAGAGTACCGTTCGCCTTCATTCACGCATTTCCTGATAAACTTCCTGGGCAACTAGCGTCAGGCGAATTCCGGTTTCGAAATCAATAGTCGGATTGATGAGGATCTGGGACATCTTGCGAATATCCCCGACCAGGTGACGTGGTTCTATAGCTGGCTGTTCAGCGAATTTTGGCGCTTGTCCCAAACAGCGGCCGATGCAGTGGCCGATTTCCCGCAGCGTCAATACCTCTGGCCCACCGACGTTGATCTTGTGGCTTCCAGGTAGTTCGAGCGAACGTTGAATTGCTGCTACCGCATCCCGGACGTAGATGGGGTTGATC
>JACQUT010000148.1 GCA_016267585.1 Cyanobacteria bacterium NC_groundwater_1444_Ag_S-0.65um_54_12 | reverse complement strand
GTTATAGACAGTCCGCGCTTCGATGTCACCGCGACCCTCGGTGAGCTTCTTGGCCACTATTGAAGCGACCTTGTCGCCCACGTTGTACTTGGTATCGTCGAAGCTCTGAGTTGCCTGCATATAACCTGGCGGCACCGTGAACGGCGCAGCCGCCGGCATCCACTGGGGCAGCAGGTTGTTGACGAGCTTGTTCGCGATCTTATCGCCCGACGACGTGGTCTGCTTATCGCCCCTCCGGCCACCATCCTCTGCCGTGGCTACCGTAGAAGGCGACGCTTCGTTGATATCAATCGGTCTGATGACATTTTGATCGTCCATCTGGTTGATACCGGCGGGCAGCACGTGCCGTACTATCTTGGCATGCCACATGTCGGCGATCTCGCTCTCGGTATTGGTGTATTTGAGCGGACGCCCGTAAGCCGTGACGGCATGGCACATGACGGCACAACCCTGGGTGCTGAAGTTAGCGGTCGGCTTATCCGGGTTATTCCAGATGAAGGCTATCTTGTCCTCGTAGCTGTCGGGATAGAAGGGGATGGCTTCCCAGTTTCCCGCCGCTTTCTTGACATACGGTCCCCGATCGATGCTTTCAGTGGGATCTGCCCAGGTAGCCATGAAATAGACATTGGTGCCATCATGGAGTGCCTTGAGCTTTACCGTGCCCGCACTGGCATGTAAACCACCCGACACCGGAATAGAGGCCTCGGTGGCACTGCTCCAAACCGCATCGCTGCCGGTGCCGTCAATGATCGGAGCCGAACCGGCCCGGGCCACGGTCAGCTTGACGATCGGCGGGGTCTTGCTCGGAGCCTTGGGATGACAAACTAGACAAGTTGCCTCGGTGCGCCCCGTATGGGTAGCCGGGTTCGGCATGATCGGCATGAACGGGACATTGTTGCCCAGGCCACCAGGTTTCTGGTCCGTATGACATTTCAGGCAATTACCATCCGACTGCGCGTAATATTCATGCGTTGCCGAGGTAAGAATGCTGGGCGAAGCCGTTGGCGAGGCAGCAGTCCCCGGGGTCGGGGTTGGACTCGTACCTTTAGGAGTAGCGGTCGCCGCCGGAGCTGCCGATGGGCTGGTGCCGGATGGCGGACCGAAACAGCCTACTGCCACTACCAAGGCAATTGGCATGGTAGCGGCGGTGGCGCCCCAAATAGTTCGTCTCGAGTATAACGCTTTTATTTTCATCCTCACGACTCCTGGAAAAACTAGACCGAAAGGCCTACTACAGCCTGTAACCACTTTACCTAGCTTAAACCTATCGTTAGCAATAAAACTACCATAGTTTCTACTTATTGCACTTGCCCATTTACATCATCCCTGGGCGAATTTTCATAATGTTCAATTAGCTTTTTCTTAAATCTTTCCTAACCATTAAATTAGCAAGGAATGGTAGGTAGCGCCGGAAAACTAAAGCAGGGAACACAGCGGCCTCGGGGCTGCATGACGGTTGATTTAGCGAGGATTGCTCAAATGGCGACCATCCGTAGTATCTGGAAAGACGAAAACGGTCAAAGCATGGTGGAATACGGCATCATTCTCGGTCTCGTCGCAGTGGTCTGCGTGGGTGGCTTCCGACTGGTCGGCAACGAGATCAGCAAGGCGCTAAGTACCCTGCTCAATAGCATGAAAGGTGGGAAGTAGTTTCCGACCAGGCCGCGCGGGTAAGACATGGCAAGGAATGATTGCATGTTCTGGTAACCCATCAGCTGCTTGGCGAGGAAAGTGCCGTGGAATCCTGGAAATGGGGGCTGGTGCCTCTATTGCTGATCGCCGTCTATACTGACTGGCGCTGGCAAAAAATCTTCAACTGGTTAACCTTCCCCGCTATTTTGCTAGGTCTGCTACTAGCGGCATTGACTGGTCTCGGGCAAGGCGGCCTGGCGGCGGGTAGTTCTGCTATCCTCTCGGCACTGGCGGGGGCCGGCCTCATGATTGTTATTTTTTTCCTGTTGTTGCAAACCGGCGGCATGAAGGCCGGTGATTTGAAGCTCATGACGGCGGTCGGCGCCTGGCTGGGCTGGCCCCTGGCATTATCTGCCCTGGTAGATGTTTTTCTGGCCGGTGGCGTGCTGGCCCTGTCGTGGGCGATCGCCCATCGCGCCCTGGGGCGGACTATCCGCCAGGTAAGGGATTTCTTCTGGGCACTGGCTGGGGGCATGGCGCCGCAAGACCTTTTGCCAGAGTCAGCTGCGCCCTTGTTCCCTTACGGTATCGCCATAGCTGCCGGCACTATCCTGGCCATGCTATTGCCACCTCTTTTGCCTTGGGAGGTGGGCCAAAAATGGTAACTGCTTACCAGCGTCGCTTTCTGGCTTTCGTCCTCGGCTCCGTGCCTCACGTACCTCCCCTGGTACGCTGCGGCCCGAAGCCTGCGGGCGCGCTCGGAAATCGTCTACTGGTAAGCAGTTACCCCAAAATGCAGAACAAAGCCAAACCAGCTGCCAGAGAATTGCCGCTCGCTCGGGTGGGGCAAGGTGGTCAAGCATTAGTCGAATTCACCCTGATATTGCCGCTCTTGCTCATTCTCTCGTTCGGCACCCTGGAAATCGGTCTTTATCTGCAACGGCAGTTAATCGCCGGTGGGGCAGCCTATGTCGCGGCACGCGCTGCCGCAGTGCAAGGACCAAGCGCCGAAAAGATCGCTCGCCAGGTGTTGGCCACCTATGCCCAGGACACGCAATTTAGCTGGCTGGGGCCGGATTCTACCACCCTGCGGGCCAAGCTGCACGATAGCCGACAATTACAGGTCACGGTCGCGCACCAGGGAGATGCCTGGAGCGGGCTGCTGGCCGGAGCCGTACAGCTAACCGGTGGACAGCTGACATCCCTGACGCGCTGGCAGACCGCCCTGCCCATCAGCCAAGAATTCGTGTCGCAAGCCAATAGCAGCCGCCATGCCGCCCGCGAGCCCACCGATCTGATGGTGGACTACCGTGCCACCGTTCTCTGGCCGGGGGCTTTGCCGAACTTTTCCGGGATTCTGGCCAAGTTACCGGGCAGCTTCTCGGATGTGAATTTGCGGATTGCTCTCGATCCGACTGCCCAGGCGGCGCTAGCCAATCCGCAAGACCGCCAGGGTACGGTGTCGCCCAGTAAAAAATATGTCGGTTCGCATAACGAGGACCGGGACTTCGCCCATGCCGGCAAGCTGGCTACTGGCATCGGGCAGCTCAAGACTGCTACCGAGGCCTTCTATGGGCTTTACGCAGCAGCTCCGGGCGGACCGGTATACGAGGGATTGCGGTCCGTGGCTCAGGGGTTCGCTACCGCCAATGGCACGCTAAAATTCGCCGAGACCGCTAATAACTCGGAGCACGCCATGCATGTCTTCTATGGCGCCCGGAGTTCGCGATGAGCAATCGCGTAACTGCTCACCAGGAGACGATTTTCGAGCGCGCCCGCAGACCACGGGCCGCAGCGTACTGTTGGGTACGTGAGGCACGGGGCCGAGGACGAAAGCCAGAAAGCGAACCTGGTGAGCAGATACGCAGCCGCAAGCAACGTGGCCAAGCTCTGGTATACCTGACCATGGTACTGGTCGTGCTGGCGACTGCCCTTTATGCTACCTACGATCTGGGTCGGCTCACGCTAGCTCGGATGCAAGCGCAAAATGCCGCGGACAGCGCCGCGCTAGCAGCCGTATCGGTCAAAGCCAGCGTGCACCATACCCGGACCCTGGCTTACGCAGCGATGACCGGAGAGGCTAATTTGGCTCGCCTCAAGCTGGCCGCGGCGCTAGCAGTTCTGGGTGAACAACCGCCGGTACCTGGCCAACCCTATCTGGCCAAACCGCAGTTCGATCGGTACATGCGTGAAGCGGAAGCCCACCTCGCCAAGCTCCGCCGTCTGCGCGCTGGCCTGATTGCTTACAACCGCTGGATAGCCAAAGAAGGGCCAACGATCGTGGCTGCCGCTGCCAGAGTAGCATATGCCGCCAATGTTGCCGAGCTAAACGATGCCAGCGGGAAAGGCCAATCCGGCAATTTACAGAATCTTCACTTGCTAGATAGCAGCAAGAATCTCCTGGAAAATGGAGCCTCCTTCAAAGCTGGACAATTCATAGGTGGCATCAACTACGTCAGCGAGGGCGCTGGCGAGACCGGTGCTGCCGGCAAGACCTTCGTGTGGGTAGAGCCGGTCTTCGTTCCGCTCGGTACGAATTTGCTGGGCGCCCAAGGTAGCCCATTGATACTGCCCGCTTACGCCGCTGCCGGTCCGGTTCATTCCCGGGAGATCGGGCGTGATCTTCCCCAGGCTGGCGATCTCAGCTTCGCTGGTTTCGGTATGCGTTGGTACTCTGCCCGCTTGTTCCAGATTGGTGGCATTCATGGCTTTCCGCACAAATTGCTGCACTGATGGCGGCGCGGGGTCGACCCCGCCGCGCCGCCATGAAAGGAGAATTGTCGCACGACGCCAGGGTGGGCAGTCTTTGGTGGAGCTGGCGATCGCCCTGCCAATTGGCTTGCTGCTACTGCTGGGAATCGGCTACCTGGGTCGAGCCATGCTGGCGCAGCAGAATGTCTTGGTAGCGGCGCGCTATGCGGCACGCGAGGCGGCGTTAGCGGCATTGCTCTCGTCGGCTGACAAGTTTACTGGCAAGGGGGTGGAGCTACAGTCCGCCACGGCAGGGGCTCGGTCTAAAGCTGCCAGCGCGGCGGCCGGTCATCCGGTAGAAACCGTCACCCCTGACTGGCAGCGAATAGTCGGGGTGAGCACCGCACCATTGAAAGCACTGCCGGTCGGACCTTACGGCATGGCCTTCGTGGCCAAGCATGACGAGACGGTAGAAGGTCAGCCCATGCATTTTGGCATCGGCTTCATGTTATATGGCACCAAGGTCAAGCAGCGCCTCACCATGCTCGAGCCGATACGCCGGCAAGCTGCTGCCGTGGCCCGCGGCAGCTCTTATCCCGAACCAGGTCTTGCGGCGCCGCTAGAAGTCTCTGGTACCGTTTTCATGCCAGGTGAAGCTCCGGTGCGTCATCCGCTGGTCGGCATGCTAGATACCAACCATTGGATCAAGGACATACTGGAGAGCGACAAAGGAGGTTCCCCGTGACCAGCTTGCGTGATAAGCTGCGCAAAAGCGAGACTCCACGAGCTACCGGACGGTCAGCAGCTAACCATCAGGCAACTGCCAGGGGCCCGGTCTTCGATATCAATCGCAAGTTACTGTTGGCAGCAGCGGCGATCGCTGTTCTGGCAGCTCTGATAGCGGTAGGCTATTTGTCCGATCTGTCAAAGGGAATCGCTGGCCAGGGAGCCAAGATCACGGTATGGATGACCAGATCCACACTGCCGGCGCGGCAGCAAATCACCGAATCCGCGGTAGAACTGCGCGAAGTGCCAAAATACCTCCTGCCAGAGGGCTATCTGGGCCAGTCCGCGAAAGTCGTAGGCAAGATCACTCTGGCACCGTTGTCCAAAGGCGAGATACTCTTGGGTCTACGAATTGCCGATCCGGGTGCTGTCACTGGCATAACACCCAAACTCCGGCCAAATGAGCGTGGGTTCGTTTTGTTACCGGCTGGCGTGGAAGACCTGCCGCTCATCAAGCCTGACGATACTATCGATCTGATAGCTACGCTGCCCGAACCTGGCAGCCAGCGGCTGATCGCGACAACGGTGCTGGAAGAAGCCAGAGTGCTGGCGGTGGGCGGTCGCTTCTGGGATGAGGCCACCGATAGCACGGCTACTTCCGGTGGCGCTATCACCCTGGCGGTGCCAGCCAAGACCATCAACTTGCTGGCTATCCTGAAACAATCTGGCAACTTGCACTTTGCCTTGCGCGCTCCGGGCGATACCCAAAGGACTACATCAAAGATCTCGGAAGCGGACATCGAGCGTCTGGTAATGGGGCAATTGCCCAGGCCGGTCGTGCGGCAGACCGCCCAGCCACGCCCGATCATAAGAACTCGTATCGTGTACGAACGGCCAAAACTGCAGGCAAAGCCACAACCAGTAGTACCGCGCCCGGTCGCGCCTAAACCGCAACCCCAGCCGCCCCAGGTAGAAATCTATTCCGGAGCGCAAAAACAAAATTAGCATCAGCAGGTGCCGCTCATTGCTGGTGGCACCTGCTAGAAAACTCGTAGGTAAGTATTTACGAAAACTCTTCAGCTTGATCAGCCATTAACTGGCAAAGAAATGGTCGATTCGCTGATGTGACCGAGGAAATTGCTTCTGATGGTCAGGGTGTGACTCAGTTCGTCCAGGTCTAAAGCAATACCGATCTTGTTGCCGAACCTGTCTTCTATGCCACCAGCCCAGGCGGCCTTATTTGCACCCTTGGCGGCAATTACGCCCACCTTGTTACCGAAGGCATCTTCTATCCCGCGTGCTACAACGACACCCTCTGCCCTGGTAGCTAAACCTTCCGCTACCTTGTTACCAGAGACATCTTGCAGTCCGCGTGTCATGTTAATGCCCTCGGGACCAGTGGTCAGCATCCCGCCGGCCTTGTTGCCAGACGGATCTACAATGCCACGCCCGAACTTGATGCCATCAGCCGACATCCTGAGCAGAGCGCCTCTCTTGTTGCCACTCGCGTCAACGTATCCGCTTCCGATGTCTACCATTTTCCTACCTCCCAAACTTTACGATCCACCAATTCTCGCGGGACTCAGCACACCCCTGATCGTTATTTACTCGTTACCTTTGGTGTTTCGCCCCTGCGCTTCGTTACCAGG
>JACQUT010000146.1 GCA_016267585.1 Cyanobacteria bacterium NC_groundwater_1444_Ag_S-0.65um_54_12 | reverse complement strand
TGGCAAGAGATCTCGCCAGCAGTGATCGAGGCTGCCCAACGAGCTTCGATTGCCAGTAACGGCCCGGCACTTTCCTTGACTGAGTTGCTGGCTAGTGCCGGTAGCGGTGAAAATTGCCCCTATTGCAAGTTTTCTCTCAAGGATTCGATCGTGCGCTGCTCGATTTGCGGTAACCGGCACCATGAGGGTTGCTGGAAGGCAAATTTTGGCTGTACCACCAAAGATTGCAAAGGTAAACCAACCAAGCCAGCCCTGGCCAGGGAAGGAGAGCAACCGGAAGTACCTTACCGAGTGGTACTGACTTCCCTGGGCAGCACGGACGAAGCACAGGCTGCAGCGTCAGCGCAGATCGCGAAGCTGTTCAATGTTCCTTTAGAGCAGCTCCGCGCTGCGCTGCGACAAATCCCGGCAGTTGCCAAGCATGGTCTCTCTCGACCAGAGGCCGCTGCCTTGGCAGCACGCCTTGAAAAAACGGGGGCGGAAGCGAGAGTCGAAGCAGAAAAAAGTTAGACAGATAGCTTGACTGGCATTGGTTGCTCTTGTAGGATATTTAACTAAATTAAGTGTTTCTCAAGAGTGATTGGTTTTTCAGGAGTCAGGATGGTTACCGTAGAGCAGATCAGAGCGGTACTTTCCCAGGTCATGGATCCGGAACTTGATAAAGATCTTGTGACACTAGGAATGGTCAAGGACATTAAAATCAAAGAAACGGTCGTCTTGGTGGCGATCGAGCTCACGACTCCAGCTTGTCCGCTCAAGGCACGTATTCGACAAGATGTAGTGGCTGCCATACAAAATATCCCGGGTGTCGAGCAGGTGCAGGTTGATTTCAGCGCACAGGGACAAGCATTCTGGGATAGAGCGCCACTAAAAGGAATTAGACGAACGATCGCTATCGGTTCCGGCAAAGGTGGTGTAGGAAAGTCTACGGTCGCCGTGAATCTAGCATTGGCACTGGCAGAAACTGGTGCCAAGGTCGGTCTGTTGGATGCCGATATCTACGGTCCTACCGTTCCTCTCATGCTAAATGTGACCACGGAGCGGCCCGATTGGAAAGATGAACGGATCTGGCCAATCATCGCCTATGGTATCAAAGTGATGAGTATCGGTTTTCTGCTGCCTTCTTCCGAAGATCCGGTCGTTTGGCGTGGTCCCATGCTCTCTGGAGCCTTGACGCAATTTCTCCGGCAGGTGGAATGGGGCGAACTGGATTATCTGTTAATCGATCTACCTCCCGGTACGGGTGATATTCCCATTACCTTGGTACAAAACATTCCCCTTACCGGAGCGATTATCGTGGTCACGCCGCAACATGTGGCTGCAGCTATCGGTACCAAAACTCTGCGGATGTTCCAGAACGTTTCGATCAGTGTCCCGATTTTGGGCATCCTCGAAAACATGGGCGCTTTCGACTGCCCGCATTGCCACGAAACTACCACGATTTTTGGCGGTGGCGGCGGCTTAGCGTTAGCCGAGCGAGAGGGTGTACCTTTTTTGGGGACGTTACCACTCCACTGGCAACTCCGAGAGGGTGGTGATAGGGGGTTGCCAATGCTGGTAAGTGATCCGACTGCGGATCTGGCAGAGCAGTTTCGCGCTATTGCCCGAAAGTTGGACCATTCCCTGAAAAAGGCTGACGCCACCGCTATGCCGCTTATCGAATTGCCGCTGATCTAGCCTGGATATTTCATGGATTTGTTGTTGCGTGATGCTCAGAAGCTGGTAGAACGCTTTGCCGAGTTAGTGCGCGCTATCTTGGAGCGTGAGCCAAGTAATCAGGAAAATGCTGGCGAAATAGAGACCGGTGCTATCACCCCGGCCCAGTTAGCAGCTTTGCAATATATTGGACGCCATGCTCCAGCTTATGTCGGCGGTCTCTCGGATGGATTAGCCATCAGCTATCCAGCCGCCACTAAAACGGTAGATCGGCTGGTAAACAAAAGCCTGGTAAGGCGCTATGATGACCCGCGAGATCGGCGTCTGACAACGCTAGCTCTTACGCCAGAAGGCAGTGAGCTGCTCGATCGGGCAAAGCGTTTGCGACATGAACGCTTGTCCAGTGTCCTGGGCCGAATGGCGGACGGCGACCATAAAGCTTTGTTGCGCGGTTTGCGCGGGTTCCTGACCACTGCTTTTCTGATCGATCATGAACTTATCGGTCAGATTTGCGAACGCTGCGGAAATGAGTGTTATGAGAACTGTGTCATCAACCAGGCACATCTGGCACTCTACGGTTCGGCCATTGCTGAAACTTAGCAGCATTCATTAATGAAGCGTAGTATCATCCAAGGTAATGCGCCAAGAGCGGGTGATGCGTTCTCTTGCGCATGCACCACCGATTCGTAATAGGGGATTATGATAATAATGGATATCGAGGCGATAATGGCTCTTTCGATCCCGATAGTGGCTATTGTCGTATGGTCTCCGATCGGAAAAGCGATTGGTGAGTTTATTAGAGCGCTTGCTGCACGTTCCACTCCAGCAAGTGTATCGTCTCAAAGTCAAATAGTGGCCCGGTTCGAAGCAATTGAGGCAGAGCTTCAACAGATCCGGGAAACCTTGGTCTTGGCACCAAATCCTAATAATCTGGCAAGCTGTGCAATTTCTCAACTGGAAGATCGAACAATCAGGCGAGATGAATTGCATCAGCATTAAGCAACTACTTTGTTGGTGGCTGTGCCTCCCGATCTTGGCATTCATGTCGGCGGAGCACACGGCAGCCCAAAGCCAATTCAAGCAGGCGGATACCAAGCCTATCATCAGGCCGCCTCTCAATCGGCCTTGCCCAGAGAGGGATCCCCATCACGCGCGAAGCGCCACCGCTACAGTATCCTTG
>JACQUT010000147.1 GCA_016267585.1 Cyanobacteria bacterium NC_groundwater_1444_Ag_S-0.65um_54_12 | reverse complement strand
TTGTCAAGTTTGCCGGCGATGCGCTGCTGGCCATCTGGCCAGCTGATTCACTATGTGAACATGACCTGGCGATCGCTAAACCAGCTAGCACGAGTGATGAGCTAGCTTTGGCGCTGGCCAGGGCTGCGCAATGCGCTCTTGCGCTACATGAGGCTACAGCTGCACGACCGCTGAACCTTGCCTTGCGAGTAGTAGTGGGAGCTGGCCGTTTGGTGCTGGCGCATCTTGGTGGTGTCTATGGACGCTGGGAAATAGTCTTGGCCGGGGAAGCGCTGGTAGGCATGTCATCGGCGTTAGCTGCCGCGCGACCAGGTCAAACGGTTTTTACACCAGCCGCCCATGGCATTGCTCCCAGTTGTTATTCGCTACAGGAACTCACTAACGCAATATGGGCATTAGAAAGTATCAAGATGCCCGTTGCCACGACAACGCGAACGAAGCTGGTATTGCCGTCAGAAGCCGAGCCAGCTCTGCGTTGTTATCTGCCAGGTGCCATCAGGCATCGCCTGGTTGCCGATCAGCTGGTTTGGCTTTCCGAGTTAAGGCAGTGTACTATCCTCTTTGTACACTTACCAGGATTGGCGCTCAATCTAGAACTAGCTTTCGCGCAAGAGATAATGCAAGCGCTCCAGACAGCACTTTATCGTTTTGAAGGCAGTATCAACAAGTTAAGCGTCGACGACAAGGGTATTTCGTTGCTTGCTGCTCTTGGCTTGCCGCCTTTGTCGCATGAAGATGATGCGCTGCGCGGTATTCGTGCCGCGCTGGCCATCAGAGATTGCCTGGCTGATTTTGCTATGCATTGTGCTATCGGAGTGGCAACTGGCCGTATTTTCTGCGGAGAAGTCGGCAATGCTTGGCGACGTGAATACGCGGTAATTGGCGATACCGTGAATCTGGCCGCCAGGCTGATGCAGGCGGCGGCCAAAGATGGCATCATCTGCGATTCCGTTACTTATCATGCCTGTCGCGAGCGGATTGTCTTCGCTGCCTTGCCGGATTTGAAATTAAAGGGCAAATCACAGCCGGTTCCAGTATACCAGCCGTGCAAAGAGTCCGAAGCGCAGCGTCCGCAAGCGAGTGCGATGGTGGGTCGCGAGGCTGAACGGCAACTACTTTGCGAACGTCTTGATCAGCTGCTCGTTGCAGGCAAGGGTGGCAAATTAGTAATCGAGGGCGAGGCAGGTGTAGGCAAATCGCTGTTGCTGGCGGAATTAGAGCGTGAATCCACCAGGCGAGGAGCCAGTTATCTCGAGGGTGCCGGCGATGCCGTCGAAAAAAGTACTCCCTTGTTCGCCTGGCGACCAGTGTTTGCACAAATATTCAATATTGAGCAATTTGCCAATGACCCTGTCAAGCGCACAGCACATGTTCTCTCGTTGCTGGGTGAAGAGCCAGAGTTGTTAGAATATGCGCCATTGCTCTCGACTATTTTACCGATAGCCATTCCCGATAATGAATTGACTGCTGCGCTAGAAGGTAGTTGTTGTAGCTCGGTAGCCGAGCTACTCAACTGCAGCTCGGTGCGAATGGAACATAGCTATGGGCTGCTGGCGAAGTTGCTTGCCAAGATAAGTAAACGATCACCTCTGGTGATCGCCATAGAAGACGCACACTGGTTAGATTCGGCATCCTGGACTTTGCTCTTGCGAGTGGCACGGGCCTCGGATCACTTATTACTAGTAATAGTATTGCGTCCACCCGGAAACCCGCCACCGGTCGAGTACCAAGAGATCCTGCACTCAGGTGCCCAGCGACTTT
Organism: Cyanobacteria bacterium NC_groundwater_1444_Ag_S-0.65um_54_12; assembly: GCA_016267585.1. Classification (GTDB taxonomy): domain Bacteria; phylum Cyanobacteriota; class Sericytochromatia; order S15B-MN24; family VGJW01; genus JACQUT01. The sequence goes on along the minus strand of JACQUT010000147.1, from coordinate 2,767 downwards.
CGCTGGGGTTGCTGGCACCAGATGAGGCGATCGCCTTGGTTTGCCGGCGCCTGTCCGTATCTTCCGTACCCGAGCTGGTGGCTCGCTTGATTCAAGAACGAGCTGGTGGCCATCCCTTTTTCAGCGAAGAGATTGCACATGTACTGCAAGAGCAAGGCATTATCACCGTGGCGAATGGGAAATGCCAGCTAGCGCCCGCGGCGGGTGATTTGCGCAACTTGGCACTTCCTTCTACCGTGCAAGGTGCCATAATGAGCCGTATCGATCGGCTCGCCCCGGGTGAACAGCTCGCTCTCAAGGTGGCAAGTGTTATCGGTCGGGTATTCGCTTTTCGGACGTTACATGACATTTTCCCGGTCGCTGACATACGCTTGGAGCTTTCCAGGCATTTGAACGAACTCGAACAATTTGACCTGACACATCTAGAAGCGAAAGAACCCGAACTGGCATATGGCTTCAAGCATGTAATTACCCAGGAAGTAGCCTATCAACTGATGCTATTCTCGCAACGGTCGGAGATGCACCAGCGAGTAGCCAAGTGGTATGAAGCGGCCTATGCAGATGATTTGACTCCCTACCTACCGCTTTTGGCTTATCACTGGTTACAAGCGGGGAAAAAAGCACAAGCCATCAAATATCTGGAACTGGCTGGAGATCAAGCCATGCGAACTTTCGCTTTCCCGGAGGCCCTAGGCTTTTTCAGCCGAGTACTGGCTCTCGCTCCCGAGGCACCGGCAGCCCGGCGGGCTCATTGGGAACAACAAAGCGGTCGTGCTCTGAGTGGTCTTGGCCGGATGAATGATAGCCGTCCGCATTTCGAGCGGGCATTGCAGCTCTTGGGGCTTCCATTGCCTGCGAACAATATAGTAGCAGGGCTATCCTTCTTGAAAGAGACATTTTCCTGGCTGTGCTACTGGGCATTATTTCGGTCTGGCAAGCTGAAGCCAGCAATAGTATCTGAAACTGAACTCGAACGCCTGCGCCAGCTGACTGGCGTATACCTGGCGGTGCAAGATATTTACTACTACCTCAATGATGCCAATCGTGGGGGACTGGCGATGATCCGTGCCGCATGGCTTGCCGAACGGTTGGGTCCTTCGCCAGAGTTAGGCAGAGCATACGTCATGCTGGCAATTCTCGCTACCTACACACCATTTGCCAAGCTAGTCGAGACTTATGTGACCGCAGCGCGCCATGCGGTAGTAGATATGGATCCTTGGACCAAGGCATATGTACACTCACGCTGCGCGATGGCTTCGCTAAGTTTGCGTAATTGGGACGATGTGCGATCGGACTGCGAAACAGCCATAGCTACTTTCGATCGTCTCAGCGACTGGCGGCTAGCTAACGAGGCGCGCCATTGGCTTGCGCTGCTAGCCTGGCATACAGGCGATTGGGAACGTACCATCGCTCTTAGCGGGCAAATATGCGAAGCGGCCTTGGCACGGGACGACGTACAAGCCCAGCTGATGGGCTTGCTGCTAACAGCCCAGTATCATTTACACAAGGGTAAGATAGCTGCGGCTTTGGCTAGCCTGAAACAAGCGGAGCCACTGGTGGAATCCAGCCAAGACCGGATCAATGCAGTATGGCACCGTGGGTTGGTTGCTCAGGCTAATCTGGTAATCGGGTGTACTGACGAGGCACGCTCAGCTGTCTTGCTAGCAGGTCAGTTAGCTATTAGCTGTGGAGGGCGTATTCTCTCTCCAGATAACCTACTTCCTACCGCCGAGGTGGCACTGGAGCTCTGGGAATTGGATATGCAAACTGCCGGAAACAAAGCGCGCTCTGACAATAATGACCTGAAAAAATTATGTTACTGGGCATGCAATCAACTAAGACAAATAAACAGAACGACCCAATTCTCGATCCTTAAAGCAGATTCTATGCGCATGTCAGGTAAACTAGCCTGGCTGAACGGACGGACTGCGCGCTCTGAGCGGCTTTGGCGAAAGGCTATCACTATCGCTCGTGACCTCGGATTGCCCTATCAGGAAGGATTGGCTAACCTCGAAATCGCTAGACACCTGTCTCGTTCTCACCCAGACCAGCACATAGCCCATGGCTGCGCCTCGGAAATCTTCAGCCAGCTAGGCGCCGAAATGGCCTTGGCGCAATTGGCAGGCCTGTAGCGATTCTCGAATTGAGAATTGTCATAGATCAAGCTGCTGGCGTCCGTTGCGCTGGTACTTGGGCTGGCAAAAAACAAAGCAGCAGTAAACATGCGCCGGCCAACCCGACGGTTGCGATGAATACGGCATGCATGCCACTGGCCAGCGAGCTGCTGAGCGCTTCGCGCAGCGGTTGCGTCAAAGTTACGCGGCCAGCTGGCGAGAGTAAGCGATTGAAGGTATCGATGATTTGCGTGTCATGAATGAGACGCCAGGCAGGCGAACCGGTAAGGTTCGATCGTATCGTGGCATTCAACAGCGAGCCCAGCGCTGCTACACCAATAGTGCCGCCCATCATGCGCAAGAATAGATATAAGGCTGTCGCTGCGCCGCGCTGGCCCCATGCCACCGCTTCTTGTATTGTGATCAACAAAGCGTTGTTCATGAATCCCATACCCATACCCGTTGCCCCGACTGCCAGGGCTATGCCAGTTGCCCCGAAACGCTCGCCAAAGGCAATGCCGAGTGTGCCAGAAAGCAAAATGCCAGCGCCGAGCAAGGACGTGTTGCGATACCCCAGCCGGCTGATGATCCGACCCGAAATTATGCTGGCCAAGGCCCAGCCGATAGACATGGTTGCCAGCGCAAAGCCAGCT
>JACQUT010000024.1 GCA_016267585.1 Cyanobacteria bacterium NC_groundwater_1444_Ag_S-0.65um_54_12 | reverse complement strand
CCAGAGGACGGCAGGTAAGGTCCCATCCGGTTTACCGCCACGGGGTACAAAAAGAAAAGCTGGGATTTCCAATCCATCAAATGACCGATAAGAAACCACTTGCGGCATGCACAATTCTTCCGGGGGAATTCCCCCGATCATGGAAAAAGTGACCTGCCGATAATCAGGTACGCATAAGCAACCGCGCTGGACGCTAGCATCCGGCAAATCGATTACCCACAGGTCGCGCGCGCGGCAAGCCGATTCATGATAAAAGGCAAATTGATCGCCATGACGTGAAAAAGTCAGTTCAGAAGTCACACCTTGCTGAAATTCTGTCAGATCGAGCACCCTGTCTCGCAAACGATCTTTTACTTCCAGGTTAAGGTTCCCTTCACGATTAACAGTAAGCGCCAGCCAACGCCCATCTCGGGAAAGAGCCACCTCGGTAATATCTGACGCCGGTGTCTCCAGGTATTTCCACCCACGGCTAGCAATATCCATGCGTGCCAATCCCATGAAATCGCGTCCATGGTCGGTCAAGAAAAGGAATCCCTCACCGTCTGGTTCCCATACGCCACCGCAGTGACGAACCAGGCCCTCATGGGGAGTCAGGTAGCAAGCCTCTCCAGACGCCATGGTCAAGAGATAGAGATCTTGGTTGGCATTTTGCTCGAATTGCTGAACTGCCAGATATCTACCGCATGGTGACCAGGAGAGGACCATATTGGCGTGGTTATCCTGCCAAAGCATTCGCTCGGCACCTGACTCGGAATCGACAACGTAGACATCGAAATGGGCAGGATCCCGTTTGTTGGAAGAATAAGCGATCTGCTTACCGTCAGGTGACCAGTCGCCAAAATGAGATTGCGTGCCAGCAGCCGTGGTCAGAGGCACTGGCATTCCGCCGCGGCGACTTAGCAAAAACAGCTCATAATTCTCATCGCCCTCGCGATCGGCCAGATAAACGAGCTGATCGGGATCCGATCCCCAGGAGATCTGGGCGACATTGCGTCCGCTAATAGTAAGCTGATGTGGCCAACCGCCTTGTGTCGAGACCCGCCAGACCTCTCCGGTGCCGGTAGTGTTGGTGATAAATGCTAGCTCTGCACCATCAGGGGAAAAAGCGATACCTCGCGTTTTACGAATCGCATAATATTGCTCGACGGCATGCCGGATGGTACGGCGCGTATCGGGCTTGACAGCCATATATAATCCTCCGCCGCTATCCTACCATAAGGCCGGTGGCATGGCAGAAGAGGGTCAGGCGTCAGCGCTGCTTTTTGGTGAAAATTTAATGGTCACTTAGCTCTCGCTTTACCGACTGGGGTGACGAAGACCGGATAGATAGGGTGTAGTTTCAGATAGTTCGCCAGGGGTTCCCGATAGGGGGGATAGTAAAGTGGCTATACCAGGTTCGTTATACGGGATGCCGGTACCGCCGGCCAGTAAATCATTCAGCGCGCTGGCAAATGATGCTAATATCGCCGGAATGCGAATAGCAGTGCCGGTCATTCAATCGGTACGGAGTATCCAGGGTGCGTCAGAAGCCATGGAGCTCCTGCAACAAGCCAATAATAGCTTTCGGCTCATGACCAACGGCGCAAAGGGTGGGATAGGCGGAGTTCGCAATGTTATCGGTAGCGGACTGCGGGAATTGCCGAACCTCTTTGGCGCAAATTTTGCGATCGCTGGCCTGATGTCAATTTTTACCAATACCATCGACTGGGTGCGGGGTAAGGCTACCGGAACCCAGTTCTTTGCCGGAACCGTAGCGGATACGTTAGCCTATACCGGTATCGGTGCCGGTGCCACCATGCTGGGCGGTATGCTCGGCAGCATCATCCCTGGAATAGGAACAATTGTAGGAATGGGCGTCGGAGCCATTGCCGGGTTTCTGGGCGGTAAGCTTTACGAGGATAACGTTCGCCCCAGCTTTGTAGGACTCCTGGAGGGCAAATTTGCTACGCCGCCGGCTGCCGCACCAGCCAGTTCACCCTTGCCAGAAGACGCTTTCAATTTTCTTTCCTGAACAGCTGTACATGGTACAATCCGGCGGGTTCCGTTTAGCTGTCTCGAGGATTCCATGGCCAGGGTAGTTTTCGATCGGGCGCGTAAGCAATATAGCGAGAATGTAGTTATTCACGATCTATCGCTTACTATCGATGACAGTGAATTCATGGTGTTAGTTGGACCGTCGGGCTGTGGTAAATCCACGGCGCTTCGCATGATCGCTGGTTTGGAAGAAATTTCTGACGGATTTATCTCTATCGGAGATCGCGTGGTCAATGATCTTCACCCCAAACAGCGCGATATAGCGATGGTCTTCCAGAATTACGCTCTCTATCCCCATATGAGCGTTTTTGACAATATGGCTTTCGCTCTCAAGTTACGTAAAATACCCAAATCCGAGATAGAAAGGCGGGTCAGGGAAGCGGCACGCGCGCTTGAAATAGAACGTCTTTTGGATCGTAAGCCAAAGGCCCTGTCGGGTGGACAACGCCAACGCGTAGCAATCGGCCGAGCGATTGTCCGAGAACCCAAGGTTTTCTTGATGGACGAGCCTTTGTCAAACCTGGATGCCAAACTGCGCGTCAGCATGCGAGCAGAAATCAAGAAACTACATCGTAAGCTGCAAACTACTTTCATTTACGTGACACATGATCAAATTGAAGCCATGACGCTGGGCGATCGCATCGCTATCCTGAATGGTGGAAAATTACAACAATGTGGAACACCACACCAGGTGTATGCCGAACCAGCCAATCTTTTTGTCGCCACTTTCATCGGTTCGCCACAGATGAATTTGCTAGATGCTGAACTGAAATCAAGTAGCACTGTCACTATGATCACCGGTCCCGATTTCTGCTTTACGCTACCGCAGCGGGCGGATTATAGCGCTGGCGACGTTAAAGTCGGCTTACGACCTGAGCACTTAGTTTGCATAGCGGATCCGAACCCGCAACACGCGCTCACCGCGCAAGTCGAGGTGGTAGAACCGTTAGGAGCGGAATCCTACCTTTATCTTTCTGGCAAGATGGGCAACCTGGTTGCTAGAGTTGCAGCCGAGCAAACACCGCAAGTGGGCGAGGCTATCACTTTGACGATCGATGCTGGCAAGCTTCACCTGTTCGATCCACGCACCGAAACGCGTTTGGCATAAAAACACCTCAAGCTATGCCATCAGGCGCCGTAGTCATCGTAATATTATTACACGTACCATACGTGCGCCGAGCAGGGGTATGGCCCTATGGCGAACATGAGTTCTACGCGGCCATGGCTGATGCCTTTATCCCACTTTTAGACGAACTATTGAAACTGCAAGAAGCCAAGTTTCCCCTGCGTATCACCTTGGCGCTGTCGCCGGTGTTGCTGGAACAATGCGCAGACCCGCTCTTGCGTAGTGGTTTCGAGGATTATCTGTTGCGCCGACTACAGCAAGCTGAACAAGATATGCGGGCGTTACCACGGCAGTTCACTGACGTACTGCATTGGCAGCGTTGGCGAGCTGAGGGAATTCTCGATTCTTGGTCAAACCGCCATAAACGGAGCCTGGTACGGACTATTCGTGACCTGGAACGAGCCGGTACCGTCGAGGCGATCGCCTACCCAGCTACTGGTGCTATTCTTCCACTTTTGCCACGCACCGCAGCTGCACGGGGACAAATCGTGCAAGGGCTTCGGGTCTTTGAACGTTACTTGGAACATGCCACTACTGGCATGTGGCTGCCGGGAGGCGCAATTGTGTCAGGCGATCAACACCGGGATAATTCGAGCCTTTTGCTAGAGCATGGCGTTCTCTACACCTTGACCAGTGAACGGGCCGCCCCGGGCATCGCCCCCAACTTACCTTGGCAATTACCGAGTGGGCTCAAGTTGCTGGCAAGCCAGGAAGACTTTTTGGCCACTTGTCTGAGTCAAGACACGGGTTTTCCGTCCAGTTTGGCATATTCAGGTCCACCTGATAGCAGTTTTAGACGGCTATACCGCAGAGGCGCCAGCCAAACACAGCTATCTCGCCTTGCTAGCTGGCCACCTGGAATAGCGATCACGGTGGCTGCCGCCGACCAGGGCGAGGTAAGCCGGCTCTATGATCCAGTTCGAGCAGTGGCTGTTGCTCAGGAGCAAGGGTTACAGGCAGCTGCCCTGGCAGCAGCAATGCTATCTGCCACGAGCGAACACGAACCGCAGTCTGGCATGATCATGTTACCATTAGACGCCGCAATATTTTGCTCATGGCTAGAGGGCCCGCGTTGGTTTGGCGAATTTGTTCGAGCAATTCAACTTCGCCAGCTATCCTTGTTGAGTGGAGCCCAAGCAATCAACCAATACCGATCTTCGGGGATTTCGGAACTTTTGCCGGCATCTTGGGAACCGCAAGGTGATCTCAGTAGCTGGCTTGCGCCCAACACTTCTTGGTACTGGGATACTGTTGCCACCGTACTTGATATGCTGGAATCCGGGATAGTCAATTTCGGTGCAAATGCCAATCCGTTATTGACACGAATTCTCGCGCAAGCTACCAGAGAAGCCCTACTCCTACTTTCAGGTGAATGGCCATGCTTGTTGGGGAAAGGCGGCGAAGCCAAGGATTATGCAGCTGAGCGTGTCAGAACACATTATGAAAGATTCCGTCGTCTATTCTATTTATTAGGTGCCGAAGAACTGGATACGAGTTTACTCGAACATTACGAAGCGCTTGACAATTTATTTTCAGATCTCGATTACTACTTGTTTGTCTGAGTACCAGCCATCAGGTGATGGCGGTACGGGTTGGAATCATCCGACGTGGTATCATGAGATACTTTATCGCTAACACTACTTTTGCTCGAAAAGATGCTTCTGGGACAAAAACCGAAGATCCACTTCGCTTTCGGCTTACACAACCACCAGCCAGCTGGCAACATGGACTGGGTTATCGCCAAGGCGTATGAAAAAGCCTATCGTCCGCTATTAGAAGTGCTCGGCAAGCATCCTGGAGTGAAAATTGCCCTGCATTACACCGGATTTCTATTGGAATGGTTACAAGATCATCATCCCGAATTTTTTGCAACGCTTTGCCATCTGGTAAAAATTGGTCAGGTAGAAATGGTAAGCGGAGCGTATTATGAACCTATTTTAGCGATAATTCCCGATGATAATAAAGTAGAGCAAATCAGCTTTCTGTCACGGGAAATAACCCGCATTACCGGTCAAGAACCAGAAGGCATGTGGCTTGCCGAACGAGTTTGGGAACCGCACCTGGCCAAGTCGCTAGTAGAGGCTCGCATTAAATGGACTTGCGTGGATGATACCCATTTCAAAGCAACCGGATTGCGGGGACCGGAACTCTTTGGCTATTACCAAACCGAAGAGCAAGGATCCTACTTGCAGATTTTTCCTATTAACCAGGAGCTGCGACTACTGATACCTAATGTGCCACCCGAAAAAGTCATTGATTACTTACGTCAGCATGCCACGCCAGATGCCTCTCGATTAGTTCTATTCTTCGACAATGGTGAGAAATTCGGCGCATGGCCGAAAAACCATTCGACTTCACGAACCGATGGTTGGCTTGATCGGCTTTTTGCTTTGCTGGAAGAAAATGCTGATTGGATCATATCCACAACTTTACGAGAGTATCGAGCTAGCTACCGGCCATGGGGGCGAATATATTTACCGGCGTTGAGTTATACCGAAATGCAACAATGGTGCTTGCCAGTCGAGCAGGCCACGCTTTTCGAGACAGCGGTAGAGACAGCCAAGGAGCCTTGTCGAGATTTTTTGCGTGGCGGGTTCTGGCGACACTTCCTGGTACGCTATCCCGAATCTAATAATTTGCACAAAAAAATGTTGGCGGTATCAGCGCAAATAGCAAATTGCATGCAACTAAAACAGCAACCCATAGATGAGATAGCCATGGTCAGGCCAGCTGACGATTGGGTAACCGCTCTGCATTATCTATGGCGCGGGCAATCTAACGATCCTTACTGGCATGGTGTGTTCGGCGGGCTTTACCTGGCACATTTGCGGAGTGCCAATTACTCAGCCCTGCTCAAGGCAGAGGCGATTTGCGACAAGCTACAGCATGGTTTGGCGGTTTTTCTGGAAGCACTAGAGCAAGACTTTGACGGGGATGGCACGGACGAGATCCTCTTGCGCAACCAGTTGATTAACGCTTTTTTTACACGAAAGGGCGGTGCATTGTTCGAACTGGATTACAAGCCATGTTCATTCAACTTGCTAGATACCCTGGCACGCCGACCAGAAGCTTACCATCCCAAGCTGGCCCAAACAGTTTCCACGGAAGTAGCGGCAGCGCAAAACAGTGGCGGAGGCGCAAAATCGTTGCATGAATGGGTCCTCACCAAAGAAGAAGGTCTAGAGAGATATCTTCACTACGATTGGTACCGGCGGATTTCCCTCCTCGATCATTTTTTGCATCCCGATAGCCATCTGGATTCCTTTTATAACGTTTCATACGGCGAGCAAGGCGATTTCGTAATCGAAGCTTACCAGACCAGGATAGAGCGGCAAACAGACAAAGTTGAGGTTGTTTTGTGGCGGGATGGTCACGTTTGGGTCGGGCAAGAGTTTTGGCCAGTAACAGTGACCAAGCGGATTACCCTTCCTGCGGATCGTGCTATGCTGCGCGCTGATTACGAAGTACGCAATGGTTCAGATCGAGCAGTAAGTCTTTGGTTCGGGGTGGAATTAAACGCTACTTTTTTGGCAGGTAATGCGCCAGATAGATATTATATTTCGCCCGAAGTAAGCATTGCGGAAAATCGTCTGGACAGCAAGGGAGAAATTGCTAACTTGACCATTCTAGGTTTGCGTGACATGTCTTTGCGGCTCGATTACCAGCTCAGATGGGAGCATCCGGCAATAGTTTGGCGTTTCCCGATAGAGACCGTCTCGCAAAGCGAAGCTGGATTCGAACGTGTCTATCAAGGCTCGGTGATAATGCCGCATTGGCGCTTGGAATTGCCTGCCCATGGTACCTGGACAGTTTGGTTAGAGCAACGAATTACCCAGCTCTGATGTTCTGATGACTGCGCCAGAATACGACGCTCCGAGTCCTTGCGACGTG